>JAIXOZ010000093.1 GCA_027486495.1 Comamonadaceae bacterium
ATCTTGTACTTCAAGCTGATCGAAAACTCCGGGCCTGCACGGGCGCTCACGGTCACATTTCTGGTGCCGGTGTTTGCCATCGCTTACGGCGTGCTGTTTTTGGGCGAGAGCGTGACGGCCTGGATGCTGCTGTGCGGCGCGGTGATTTTGCTCGGGACCTCCTTGTCCAGCGGCTTGATCAAACTGCCGGGGCGTTGATGCGTGGGTGCAGCATGACGGGCTTGACCCGCTGCACATCGCGCGCCCTCAGCTGACCACACCCCCCATCCACATCCTGCCCCGCTGATTGGCGCAACTTGGTCAGCACCCCGCGCTGGTGCAGCGTGCGGGCAATGGCCGCCGCCTTCTCCCAACTCGGCCTGGCATAAGGCAAGTCGGGCACCGCGTTGTACAGAATCATGTTCATCAGCGCGTATTTGCCTTGCAGCAAGCGCACGATGCCGTCGATCTCTTCGGCGCTGTCGTTCACGCCCTCGATCAGGGTCCACTGGTACTGGATCGGGTAACCGGTAGCGCGGGCATAGACCTCGCCCGCCTCCACCAAATCTTGCGGGTCAAAACGCGGGGCACGTGGCAGCAACTGCGCACGCAGATCGGCCCGCGTGGTGTGCAGCGACAAAGCCAGTGCAGGCTTGACGCGGCCTTGCGGCAAGCGCTCAAACACCCGCGGATCGCCCACCGTAGAAAACACCAAATTCTTGTGACCAATATTGCCCACCGTGCCCAGCAGGTCAATGGCCTCCATCACCGCATCCAGGTTGTGCGCAGGTTCGCCCATGCCCATGAAGACCACTTTTTTGACGGGCCTGAGGGTGCGGGCCAACGCGACTTGCGCCACGATCTCGGCACTGCCCACTTGGCGAATCAAACCCTCGCGTCCGGTCATGCAAAACACGCAGCCCACGGCGCAACCGACTTGGGACGACACACACAACCCGTCACGCGGCAAAAGCACACTTTCCACCGTCTGACCGTCTTGCAGTCCGACCAGCAAACGCGCCGATCCGTCTTGACCCGGGTGTTGCTCGCGCAGCGTGGCCAAGCCGATCAGCGTTTGACTGAGCGCTGGCAAGGCCTGGCGCACCGCCGTGGGCATGAAGCTTTCCAGCGGTCTGCGGCCACTGTCTTGCGGCTTGGCTTGGGCCCACAGGCGCAGCACGCGCTGCTCGTGCAGGGCGTTGGCCCCCAAAGCACGCAAGTGGTCGCGGATGTCCTGAACGCTGTGCATGGGTTTCAGTAATGCGGCGGTATTTCATCGCGCAAGTTGCGCATTTCAGCGCCGCCGCCGGATTCGGGCAGACGCTCGCGCAGCTGGCGCAGCTCCTGAATCAAGGCGTCTATTTGCTGCTGCTGACGGTAAACCTGCGCGTTGAGCTGGTCCAGCAAGTCTTCGGCAAAGCCTGCCTTGATTTCCAAGTCGACCAAGCGGTTTTCAATCGGGGTGGGGATGTCCATGGGCTGTATTGGACATGATTTTGGAGCGGACTCAGGCATCTTTTATAATCTGCGCATCGCCGAGTTATCTGAACTACTTGCAGGGCGATTCATAAATCCTGCTAAAGCGTTCGCCAGGCTCCGGGTTATCAGGGTCGGCAACGCCGACAAACCACTGAAACCTTAGGAGCTTTTTTCATGTCCAGCAATTACCTCTTCACCTCGGAATCCGTCTCGGAAGGTCACCCCGACAAAGTCGCTGACCAAATCTCTGACGCGATTTTGGATGCCATTTTTGAGCAAGACCCCCGCAGCCGCGTGGCCGCTGAAACCTTGACCAACACCGGTTTGGTGGTTTTGGCGGGAGAGATCACCACCAACGCCCACGTCGACTACATCCAAGTCGCCCGCGACACCATCAAGCGCATCGGCTACGACAACACCGATTACGGCATCGACTACAAAGGCTGCGCCGTCATGGTTTGCTACGACAAGCAATCCAACGACATCGCCCAGGGCGTCAACCATGCATCAGACGACCACCTCAACATCGGCGCGGGCGACCAAGGCCTGATGTTCGGTTACGCCTGCTCGGAAACACCTGAGCTGATGCCCGCCCCCATTTACTACGCCCACCGCTTGGTCGAGCGCCAAGCCCAGCTGCGCAAAGACGGCCGCCTGCCCTTCTTGCGTCCCGACGCCAAGAGCCAGGTGACCATGCGCTACGTGGACGGCAAGCCCCACAGCATCGACACCGTGGTGTTGTCCACCCAGCACAGCCCCGACCAGTCTGAGACATCGACCAAGATGAAGGCCAGCTTCACCGAAGCCATCATCGAAGAAATCATCAAACCCGTGCTGCCCAAAGAGTGGCTGCAAGACACCAAGTACCTGATCAACCCCACCGGCCGTTTTGTCATCGGCGGCCCCCAGGGTGATTGCGGCCTCACAGGTCGCAAGATCATCGTTGACACCTACGGCGGTGCTTGCCCCCACGGTGGTGGCGCGTTCTCCGGCAAAGACCCTTCCAAGGTCGACCGCTCGGCCGCTTACGCTGCACGCTACGTGGCCAAGAACATCGTGGCCGCAGGCTTGGCAACCAAGTGCCAAATTCAAGTGGCTTATGCGATTGGCGTGGCACGCCCCATGAACATCACGGTGAACACCGAAGGCACCGGCGTGATCTCAGACGACAAGCTGGCCGCACTGGTGGCCGAGCACTTTGACCTGCGCCCCAAAGGCATCATCCAGATGCTCGACTTGCTGCGCCCCATCTACAGCAAGACCGCCGCCTACGGCCACTTTGGCCGCGACGAGCCCGACTTCACTTGGGAGCGCACCGACCGCGCTGCTGCACTGAAGGCTGCTGCTGGCCTGTAAGCCACTCTGCTCTAGGCTGACCCGACCGCTCAACCTCCGTTGAGCGGTTTTTTTACGCCGGTGAATCCTTTGTCACATGCACCTGAGGCACACGCCCCGCGTGCCACTTTCCGCCCAAGGCGCGTTCGATCTGCGCGGCCAATTGCAACAACAAGCCGTCGTTGGCCTGTTTGGCCTGCGCATGGATGCCCAAGGGCAAGCCGTTTTCTTGCCACGCCATGGGCAAAGAGATACCGGGCATGCCGCACAAATTGGTCAAGGGTGTGTAGGCGAAATTGCACCACAGGTGATTGAACCAATCTAGCACCGAAGGGTTGTCGCTGGTGGTCAAATATTCAACCGTGCCAATTTTGGGTGTGGGCAATGCGGTGATGGGCGTCAAGATGATGTCCCAGTCTTCAAAAAACTGCCCAAACGCCCGCGATGTGGTGTTGAACACCGCCTGCATGCGGGCCCGCTCAGTAAAAGTGGTGTGCAGACCCATTTCCCAAATCTTGATGTTGATCGGTTCGACCAGATCCGCAGGCGGACGCGTCAAGCCCCGAGGGGCCAGCAAGTTGGAGATGGTTTGCGCGAAGTTGCTGATGTAGCAGGTCGTCTGCGCATCGAACGCGGCGCGAAAATCCACTTCAGGCAAGGCCCAGTCCACCTGATGGCCCAACCCTTCTAAAAAGCGCCCCACGCGATCCAGTTCGGCCACAAAATGCGGCACCGCCCGAAAGTCACCCCACTCGTGCGACAACGCAATGCGCAGGCGCAGTGGGTCACGCCGAATCAATTCGCTGTAGGGCTCGGGTGGCATCCAGTAGGGCATGAACTCGCCCGGAGCCCCACCCCGGCAATGGTCCACAAAAGCGGCCGTATCACGCACCGTGCGGCTTTGGCAACCCTGGGTGGAAACCAGACCGGTCAAGTCTGATGCCGCAGGCGCAATCGAGAACACCCCGCGTGAGGGCTTCAGACCGATGTTGCCATTGGCCCCCGCCGGGATGCGGATGGAGCCGCCGCCATCGGTGGCGTGCGACAAAGGCAGCACGCCCGCCGCCAAAGCCACTGCGGTGCCCGCCGAGGAGCCGTAACTGGTGTACTCGGGATTCCAGGGGTTGCGCGTGACATAGACTGCCGGGTTTTCGGCCGAGCTGCACACACCGAATTCGGGCGTGGTGGTGCGGCCGATGACGTTCAAGCCAGAGCGCCGAATTTGTGAGGTGAGAAAAGTGTCTGCCGTGGCGCGGTTGCCACGCATCATCTGGGCCCCCATTTCTTGCAAGCGGCCTTTGAGCGTAGGCCCCAGGTCCTTCATGAAAAAAGGCACCCCCGCAAATGGCCCAGCAGGGTCCATGCCATCCTGCAGCGGGTTGGCCACCACGTCCTCAAACACCTCGACCAACGCGTGGACCAGCGGATTGATGCGGGCTACCCCAGCCACCGCCTGAGCGGCCAACTCAGCCGGCGACACATCGCCACGCCGGACGCATTCAGCCAGCCCCACCGCATCGTGCGCTACCCACTCTTGCCACGTCATTGCCAAAGTCATTGCTGCCATCCTTGCCACTGCATTGCCCACAGGTCACGCCAATGTGCCATTGTGCCGCCCACCCTATCACGCCATTGTCCAAGGGTTTGCGCTCGGCGTTTGAGCCTCAGGCGACCACGGGCCCTTAGGGATGTCGCAGCCAAAAAAAAGCCAACCCAGAGGGGTTGGTTTTTTGAGGTTTGGTGGTGGATGGTCCACCACTCATGAACATTCTATTCGCACTCAAACGTGCTAGCGAGTGCTAGAGCATAAATGCGAGGTACAGACTTATAGCCAACACTTAAGCAGATCTTACATCGCCGCATCGCACAATCTCAACTTCAAATCCGTGCTTGGAAATTGAACCCAAGTCCACAACTACCGATCTCAGCTCGCATGCAGCGGCTGTGCGTGGAGCTTGATTCCTAGCGCAGCAGTGACTTTAAGGATCGTGGCGAAGCTAGGGTTGCCTTCTCCGGACAACGCCTTGTAGAGGCTTTCCCTGCCCAGACCCGTATCGCGCGAAAGTTGCGACATGCCCTTGGCTCGAGCAATGGTGCCCAGAGCCTTAACAATAAAGGCCGCATCATCGCCTGCCTCTTGCAGGCAAGCCTCAAGGTAGAGCGCCATATCCTCTTCAGTTTTGAGGTGTTCTGCGCTATCCCATTTACGTAGCTTGAGAGCAGTCATCTGTTACTCCTTCAGTTGACGCGCTAGCTCCTGCGCGGTTTGAATATCTTCGGCCTGACTCGACTTGTCTCCTCCGACCAAAAGGATGACGATCTCCAAGCCTCTTAGCGTGAAATAGACACGAAAGCCTGGACCGTGATGAATCCGCATTTCGGAAACGCCTTCACCCACAGACTTGTGGTCACCGAAATTTCCCTCTTCCGCACGGTCAATACGCGCCTGGATCCGACGGGCGACTTGTTTGTCTCTCAAGGAGTCAAACCATCCGTCAAAAATTTCGGTCGTGTAGATCGTCTTCATGGCGCATTGTATCAATTGGGATACACAAATGTCAATCCGAGGCAACCAGTCTTTACGCAACATACTCGTGGCGAACAACTGGAGTGCAGCGAGAGCTGATCATCAGCGGGCAAATACCGTGGGTTCGCTACCGATCCAGAGCAGACATTGAGTGACCACACTAGGACCTTACTCAGTTCAATCTTTCGAGCAAGATCCAACTGATTGAAGGATGTCTTAGAAGGAATTTAGGCGTCAGTGTTGCAGCGAAAAGAACAGTTGCAATTCCTGACCAAAAGTCTGCCTAGTTCAGGGTGGAATTTACTGAAACGCAGTCAGATCAGCCTTGGACTTGTTTCAAAAACTTTATGGGGCATGCCAAGAAAAAGGTGAAAAGCAAACCGCAACCTGAGTGTGTGCAACAAGAAGGACCTGATGCTCATGAATCTCGGTCATTTCGATATTTTTAGGCATCGCCATGTCCGCGCTAGAGAGTGAACTGATTACAAGTAATCAATTCGCAACTTTTAAAAAAGTTGAAGAGGAATTGATTTGCCTTTCAATTCAAATTTTAGCCTATTGGTAGACCTGTTTCAACTCCTTCTTCTCCAACATACTCAAAAGATCTACGCCAGTCCAACTGACTTGCCAATTTCTCCCAGAAAGGCCATTCAAGAAGCTTGTGACATCGACCTTTGACGGCTGAGTTTTAGCGAAAGCAGACTTGTATGCACCCTTCACAAGCGAACGCTTTTTGACATCTTTAATGTAAGGACAGCAAAGGACATCCAACAGCAAATAAGCCTTTTCAGTGTTGACCGCTAAGTCCGATAAATCTGACAACTTCTCCTCAATTGCACAAACTGCTCTTTCCCGAAGATCCTTATGTGCCTTACTGTCCTTTGTGTAGAAGAGACAACACATGATTTGGAAATACGACAGATCTTCCTTTTTACCCTCAAACATGGTTGAGACGACTTCTTCTGGCAAGAGATAGGCATCTCCCAGCTCACGAACAGCCAAAAGCACATTAAGTGTCTCCAAGGGGAGAAATCCCTTCACAGATTGAGCGCTTCTGCTCCGCTCTTCTGTTAAGTGTGCATAGGTTAATTCATAGATTCGTTGCGCGAGAGTTTGGTAGCCAAGAGGTAAATGCTGCTTAGCAAAACGTATCGAAAGAAGAATCGAACTACACAACTTGTAGGATCCTGAAACTGAGGGCGATACTGCATATAAGAAGTAAATGATCTCAAGTAAAACAGAGATTGCATTTAGATAGTCTTTTTGAGCGAACTCATCTTGGATCGAATCGACGCCACCAATGACGGCCTTCAGGCGCTCACACAACACTGCGATTAGGTACGACGACAACTCATCGTAGTGAACTTCGTTGTGAGAACACAAGGCTCGTATAGAAGCAATGAAGCTTCTTGTTAAGGCCCATGGCTTTCTGATTCGATGCGGTATTAATGTCAACGACTCGCTGTCTTTTGTCAAAAATTTCTCAAGAAACGCGCTTGTCTCTCGACTAATTTCGTGAATCAAACGAGACTTATTGCTAATAAATGGGCGTCCAGATCTTGTTGACTTGGCAGTATTCGTTTGAAGGTTATAGCTAGTCAGGACGTCTGCATAACATTCATACACTATTGCGGATACTTCTTCCCTTTTTGAAAAAATATATACATCATCTACGTATCTACGAAATGTAAAATCCTTTTCGTACTGATATGGTTGACTACCATTTTTGAGGCGCTCAATGACCTCGCAATCGACTCGCTGCAGAATGATTTCGGCAAATATTCGACTAATCTCCGGACCAATAACAATACCATTTGTTTCATCATGGTTGCAGTACATCATGAGACGGTCGAACTCTTGAGCAAAAGTGCCCTTTACGCCTTTGAATTGTTTTGTAAAACCTTTATCTTTCACCGCCCAAGATAAGCAATGCGTATAAATGCTGTCAAAGCATTTGGAGACGTCTAAAGTCCACATCAGCTCGTACTTTTTTTCCAATTCAAAAAAATCTTCAGAGTCGAAAAATTTATAAAGGCGATCGAAATGTCTGTACGTAAAGAAAGAAGGACTATGTTTTGTCTGCTCGTCCAGCGTCAAAGTAGCAACTGCATCATTTTTGTATTTATGCAAGTTTTCCCAGGAACCCTTTTTGTAGAAACTGCCAGCGACTTTGTGTGGAGCACGAATGGTGGCTG
>JAIXOZ010000126.1 GCA_027486495.1 Comamonadaceae bacterium
TCTATTACTACTGCTACGGCGCTGCCGTGAGCGAAGTCGAAATCGACACCCGCACCGGCGAGTGGTGGCTCAAAGCCGTGGACATCGTGCACGACGTGGGCCGCAGCATCAACCCCGCCATTGACAAAGGCCAGATCGAAGGCGCCTATGTGCAAGGCATGGGCTGGCTCACCATGGAAGAGTGCATCTGGGACAAAAAGGGCAAGCTGCTCACCCACGGCCCCAGCACTTACAAGATCCCGGTGGCGGGCGACATCCCGGAGCACTTCAATGTGACCCTGTTCGACAACGCCAACTTGAAGCCCACGCCTTTCAACAGCAAAGCCACCGGCGAGCCGCCTCTGATGTTGGGCTTGTCCGCCTTCTTCGCCTTGCGCGATGCGGTGGCGGCCAGCGCCGACCACAAAGCCGTGGTCTACATGGACGCCCCGGCCACGCCCGAGCGCATCTTGATGGCGTGCGAAAAAGCCAAAGCCTCTGCCGGGCTGTGAGGCTTTGAGCAGGATGCCTGAAACGGTTTCAGGCATCCTGTCACTTTCATTGACCACCCCACTGGAGCAGGCCCATGTCAGACGATCCACGGTGCTGCGGCACCGGCACTTGCATCATCAACGCCGAAGGCCTGTGCTGGTGTGGCCAGCGCTGGGACGGCGAGAAAATGTGTTTCATGTCCGAGGGTGTGGCTCAGCCAGACACCCTTCCAAAAAGCGACGCCGCGCCACAGTCACCCCGCGCCGGGCAGGATTGAACGCATGAGCGCCATGCGCCCGTGTCCCGGCCGCTGTGCGCTGTTTTTCCACACCTTGTTTTGCGCAGGGCCACGGCCGTGAGCCAGGCCTCACCGTCGGCTGAAAAGTCAGCCGCCATGCACTGGCGCGACCCGTTCCGGGTGCGGAGTTTTCGCTTTCAGTGGCCTGCTGATCTGGCCACCTCCTGGGCTTTCGAGATGGAGTCCATCGTGCTGGGCTGGTTCATCTTGGTCGAATCGGGCTCGGTCATGATGCTGGTGGTCTTTGGTTCCCTGCTGTACTTGGGCTCCCTGGTATCGCCTCTGTTTGGCGTGATGGGCGACAGGCTGGGTTATCGGCGCATGCTGGTCATGTCGCGTGCCTTGTATGCGGCGCTGGCCGCCACCTTCATGCTGCTGGCCTGGTTGCAAGCCCTCACGCCCATGATCGTGCTGTTCATGGCGGCCTTGGCGGGCCTGGTGCGCCCCTCGGACATGATGATGCGCAACGCCTTGATTGCGCAGACCTTGCCGCCACGGCATTTGTTGGGCACCTTGGGTATTTCCCGCATCACCTCGGATTCGGCCCGCATTGCGGGGGCATTGGCCGGGGCAGGCGTGGTCGCTTGGTTGGGCATGACCTGGGCTTATGCGCTGATCACCGCGCTCTACACCCTCAGTCTTGTGCTGTCGCGAGGCGTGACCGACGGGCCTGCGCCAACAGCCGCCAAAGAAGCCCCTCGCTTGTCGCCCATGCGGGATTTGCAGCTGGCTTTTGCTTATGTGTGGACGCGTCCGGTGCTGATGGCGGCCATGGCGCTGGCGTTTTTGGTTAACCTGCTGGCCTTTCCTTTTTCTTTGGGCTTGCTGCCCTATGTGGCCAAAAACATTTACCTGACCGACCAGGCGGGCCTGGGCTGGCTGGGGGCGAGCTTTGCCTTTGGCGGTCTGGTGGGCTCGGTGGTGCTGAGTTCACACCGCTTTGCTTTTCGCGCCGCGCAAACCATGGTGCTGGCCGGGGCGGTGTGGTTTGCAGTGGATGTGCTGTTCGCCTTCAGCACCCATTTGGGGGTGGGCATGGCCTTGTTGTGGGTGGCGGGCCTGGCGCAAAGCCTGAGCATGACGCCGCTGGCCGCCGTGATGCTGCGCGCCACAGAGCCCGCCTACCGGGGCCGGGTGATGGGCATGCGCATGCTGGCCATCTGGGGCTTGCCTTTGGGTTTGCTGCTGTCGGGCCCCTTGATTGACCGTTGGGGTTATGCCGCCACGGCGGGTGCGTATTCCGCCCTGGGCCTGCTGCTCACGGGGGCCATGGCTGTGTATTGGCGGGCACACATCTGGGACACCAAAGCCCCAGCCAATGCGCCTTTGTGATGGGGCTTGGCACCCATAATGTCGAAAACGAAAAAATGAGCATGACGACCTTGACCTCTTCTGCAGTCCCCATGACCGAACAACCTGCCGACCACCCCCGCGTGGTGCGCGGCTTGCTCAACATCGCGCACGCGCTGGACCATTTGTTCTTGCTGATTTTTGCGGCGGCGGTCAGCACCATCGCGGCCGACATGGGCCTGGTTCAATGGCAAGACCTCATGCCCTATGGCGCCGGGGCGTTTTTCATGTTTGGACTGGGCTCTTTGCCTGCCGGTCGCTTGGGTGATTTGTGGGGCCGCCGCAGCATGATGCTGATTTTCTTTTTTGGCATTGGCGCGGCGTCCATCCTCACGGCGTTCACGCAATCGCCATGGCAATTGGCGGCCAGCCTGACGCTGATCGGTTTGTTTGCCTCGATCTACCACCCAGTGGGCATTCCCATGTTGCTTGAGCGTGCGTCCAATCCTGGGGCGACGATCGGCTTCAATGGTCTGGCGGGCAACCTGGGCGTGGCGGTGGCGGCTTTGCTCACGGGTTTTCTGATCCAGTGGCTGGGCTGGCGTGCGGCCTTTGTGGTGCCGGGTGTGTTGGCTTTGGTGTGCGGCTGGGTGTTTGCCCGCGCTTGCCCGCCCGAGCTGTCATCACCCGCCAAGCGCAAGGGCGGTGCCAAGGTGAGCCTGCCCGCGCCCATGTTGGCCCGAGCACTGGTGGTGATGACGGCGGCGGCTGTGACCAGCAGCGTGTTGTTCAACTTCACCACCAACGGCAATGGGCCTTTGATCACCGAACGATTCAAGGGCGTCATGGAAGACCCCGCCAGCTTGGGCCTGTTGTTGGCCTTGGTCTACGCTGTGGCCTCGGTGGCCCAGGTGGTGGTGGGGCACCTGATCAACCGTTTTCCGCTCAAGCGCTTTTTCATGTTCATGGTGATGGCGCAGATTCCCATGCTGGTGCTGGCCTCGCAGGCGCAGGGGTGGTGGTTGTTTGCCGCGCTGATCGGGGTGATGGTGTTCATCTTCGGGGCGATTCCCTTCACCGATTTCATGATCGCCCGCTATGTGGACGACCGCCTGCGTTCACGCGTGTCGGGCATGCGCTTGGGCGTGTCGTTTGCGGTCAGCTCTTTGTCGGTCTGGGCCTTGGGGCCGGTGGTCAAGGCCATGGGCTTTGGCAGCTCGCTTTTGCTGCTGGCGGGGTTTTCGGTGGTGACCACGCTCATTTTGACTTTGTTACCCAGCGCGGCCCATGAGCAGCAAACACCTGCCTGACAGAGGGTTTTCAACAGGGAAAACACCCTTATTTGAGGCAGTGTTTCAGGGGGTTTTTCTGTCCGATCGCGTCAATAATGGCCACTGTCAACAAGCGGTTTTTTGCGGGTGTATCACCCGTTCTTTTGATCTGGCCAGATGAAGCAAGCATGGCCTGTGTTGTTGTCCCCACTTTGTTATCCCGGGCGAATACCCGCGATCCAATGTTGAGCACTGTCTTTTGCAAAGACCTGCCGTCCATTCTGGATCCCGGCTCAAAGCTGGTATGACAAAGAAAAATTCAAGCTTCACTTGGCCGAATCAATAGGTGGCGCATCGAGTCTCTCTTTGCACCGCCATCACCAACCCCTCATTATTCATCTCTGCCCCCAAGGACTTTCATGAGTTTCACCTCAGACCCCACGAGCGCCGCACGCCCGTGGCAAGCGGTTTACCCCCAAGTGGGAATTGCCTCCGATTTGCCCGTGCCCAAACACCAAAACTTGGCGCACTTTATTCACGACCACTGCACCCGCTGGGCGCGCGACAGCCAGGCCAAAGCCGCTTTCACCTGTGTGGTGCCCAACGGCATGAATGGCAGTTTGAGTTTTGCGCAAATCGATGCTTTGTCGGATGCGTTTGCAGGCTACCTGCGCAGCACCTTGGGTTTGGCGCGTGGCGATCGCGTGGCGGTGCAATTGCCCAACAGCTTGTCTTACCCGGTGGTGGCCTTTGGTGTGCTCAAAGCCGGTTGCGTGCTGGTCAACACCAACCCGCTCTACACCGTCAGCGAAATGGTGCACCAGTTCAACAACTGCCAGGCCAAGGCCCTGGTGGTGATCGACATGTTTGCCGACAAGCTGCCCGAGGTGATGGCGCAAACCGGCATCCAGCATGTGGTGCTGGCGGGGGTGCCCGAATTTTTCCCGGCCATTCCGCGCGGCATCATCCGCGGCGTGCAAAAGGTCTGGAGCAAAGTGCTGCCGCCCGTCATCGTGTCGCATGTGCGCCTGCAAGCGGCGCTGGCCCAGGGCCGCGCCAGCTTGGCACAGCAGCCTGCCCAAAATTATTGGCAAGACTTGCAGCCGCACGATTTGGCCTTGCTGCAATACACCGGCGGCACCACCGGCGTGAGCAAGGCGGCGATGATCAGTCACGGCAATTTGCTGAGCAATGTGCTGCAAATGATGGCCATGAGTGCGACCCATATGAACCCGGGTCAGGAGTGCGTACTGACGGCGCTGCCTCTGTACCACATCTTCGCGTTCACGGCCAATTTGCTGGGCTTCCTGTCCATCGGCGCGCACAACATTTTGGTGCCCAGCCCGCGCCCAGTGCAAAACCTGCAGCGTGCCGTCGAGAACTACCCGCTGACCTGGATGACGGGCGTGAACACCTTGTTCAATGGCCTGCTCAATGAAGAGTGGTTTTTGGCCTACCCGCCCAAGCAACTGAAAGCCTCGATCTCTGGCGGCACTGCCTTGCACAGCGCCGTGGCGCAGCGCTGGCGTGAAGTCACCGGCACCCCCATTGCCGAAGGTTATGGCCTGACCGAAACCTCGCCCGTGGTGAGTTTTAACCCGCTCAGCGGCAAGCCGCGTGCGGGCAGCATCGGCATCCCCGCGCCCGGTACCGATGTGCGTCTGGTGTCCGAAACCGGGCAAGACGTTCCCGTGGGCGAGCCAGGTGGAATCTGGGTGCGCGGCCCACAGGTGATGCAAGGTTATTGGCAAAACGAGGCCGAAACCGCCAACGTGATGCATGACGGATGGTTTGCCACGGGCGACATCGGCGTGATGGATGCAGAGGGATTTTTCCGCATCGTGGACCGCAAAAAAGACATGGTGTTGGTCTCGGGCTTCAACGTCTACCCGAATGAGGTGGAGGATGTGATCGCCCAGATGGACGCGGTGCTCGAGGTGGCGGTGGTCGGCACCCCTGACGAGCGCACCGGCGAAGCGGTGCGCGCCTATGTGGTGGCCAACCCGGACCATGCCGGTGCTTTGAGCGCCGAGGACGTGCTCGCGCATTGCAAGCAACACCTGGCCGCCTACAAGCGGCCCAGCTCGGTGGTGCTGCGCGATGAGTTGCCCAAGTCCCCCATTGGCAAGGTACTGCGCAAGGACCTCAAAGCCGAAGTCAAAAATGAATTCAACCGCGCCTGAGCGCCACAGCGGAGTTAGATATGGTCACCGAATTTGAAACCAAACTGCTGGGTGTGATGATGATGATCATCATGCTGGGCATGGGCGCCTCCTTGACCCTCAAGGACTTCATGATCGCGCTCAAAAGGCCTGCCGGCATTGGCATTGGCGTGGTCACCACCTACTTGCTGACCCCGATTGTCGGCTTCACGCTGGCCCATCTGGTGCTGCTGCCCAATGCTTCACAGGAGGCTTCCCAGTGGTATGCCTATGCTGTTGGCCTCATCCTCATGGCTTGTCTACCAGGAGGTACCACGAGCAATATCTTCAACTATTTCAGCAAGGGCGTGCTGTCGCTGTCCTTGTTGATGACCATTGTCTCGACCTTGCTGGCTGTGGTGATGGTGCCCATGACTTTGGGTTTCTTCAGCATGGGCATCGATGGCAACTGGAAGATCCCACCTGAAAATGTGGCACAGGTGCTGTTTGTCTTGCTGGTGCCCACGGCAATTGGCATGGGCCTTCGCAAGCTCAACCCCAACATTGGCGCCACACTCGAACTGCTGGGCGGTGTGCTCGGGGTGCTCGTCATTCTCTTTTTGATGGTTTCCTGGGTGCCGCGCAATTGGCAGCTTTTGCTCACGACGCCGTGGCAGGTGTACTTTGGGTCGATCGGTCTGGGCGTGTTCGGTTTTGCTGTGGGCTACATCTTTGCCCGTTTGGTGCGACAGGACAAGCGCAGAGCCCGAACCATTGCCCTGGAGACAGGCATACAAAACGGCCCACTGGGTGTGCTGATCGTCACATTGACCTTCTCGGGCATGCAGCAGCAGCAGGTGCTGTTGATCCCGGTGCTTTATTCCTTGTTCATCATGCTCACCTCGACCCTGGCCACCCTCTGGTTCCGACGCATTTCCGACCGTGAAACCCTGTCCCGTGACCGCGCCAAGGTGGGCGCATTGAAGGCGGCCGCCTGAAGCCCCTTGGGCTTGCTGCTGTGCTTGTCTTCAGTCCTGGCCTTCGGTCAGGGTGTCGAGCTGGAACTTGCCGCTTTTGTGCCAGAGCCACACATCGGTGTAGGTCACCTGGCGCATGTGTTGGGGTACGGGGTAGGGCGCGGCGGCTTGGACCAGGCGCTCGATTTCTTTCATGACTTGCGGAACATGGCGCGGCGCACGCATCCAGTGCAGGCGCTTGACCGCACCTTGTTTGTCGATGTCCACATTCAACACGCCCACGGCCTCCAGCATGGGCGGCAGCCGGCCTTGGTAAATGCGCGGGCGGTGCAGGGCATACAAGTGTTTGGCGGCATCTTGGCGGTAGTCACGCTCGTTGCGCGCCTGCGAGAAACCGGGACTGCGCAGCGCACTGTGTGATGCTGGTTGCGGGGTGGTGCCATGCGCAGTGGCTGGAGCACCTCCCGATGCTGTGCCAGGCGACTGGCTGGTGGGGGTTGTTGGTGAGGTGCTGGCTGAGGGCTGGCTCGTGGGTGGGGTCGTGGGCCTGGCCGAGGGTGGCGAACTGCAGCCGCTCAGCCATGAAAGCGCGAGTGCACCCGTGGTCAAAAGGGCGCTGCGGCAAGCGGTTTTTGTTCTTTGCAGTGGCGTCATGGTGCGGCCTCTCCTTGGCATACTCGGTATTTGAACGAGATTGTGGCATTGCGCCAGCACTGAGGCGAGTGCCCGAGTTTTTCAACTTTTTTCATTGGATTGCCTGTGAACTGGATCAAAGCGGCCTTGCAGCGATTGGCCAAGGAGTCTGCTGTGCGGGTGACGGTGAGCGCCACCCAAGGCTCGGTGCCGCGCGGCACGGGCACGCCCATGCTTGTGTTTGCCCAAGGCGAAGCGGGCACGATTGGTGGCGGGCACCTGGAGTTTCAGGCACTGGCGCATGCGCGGCGTTTGCTGCTTGGGCAGACGGAGCAAACCGCTTTGCGTCAGGTCTTGGGCCCCAGCTTGGGGCAGTGCTGTGGTGGTGTGGTCGAGCTGACTTTTGAACGGGTGAGTGCCACCGATGTGCTGCGTCTGCGCGCCCAACTGGTGCCGCCGCGCACTCCGCTGGCGCTGTTTGGCGGCGGGCATGTGGGCAAGGCACTGGTCCACACCTTGGCCCCCTTGCCCTTTGCCGTGCGCTGGGTGGACAGTCGCGACGAGATTTTTCCCAGCGATGTGCCCGAAGATGTGGAATGCGAGCACTCCAACCCGGTGCATGCGGCCGTGGCCGATTTGGCTCCGGGCAGTCGGGTGCTGATCATGAGCTTCAGCCACGCCGAAGACCTGGACATCGTGGTGGCTTGCCTCAAGCGCCTGCGTGCCCAGGACGACTTGCCCTTTGTGGGCCTGATTGGCAGCGCCACCAAATGGGCCACTTTCAGGCACCGCCTGGAAGACCGGGGTTTTGCGGCCGAAGAGATCGCCCGCATCACCTGCCCGATTGGGGTGCCGGGCATTTCTGGCAAAGAGCCCGAAGTCATTGCGGTGGCGGTGGCGGCACAACTCCTGCAGCTGGGTTGAAGGTCTGGCCGAAGTCATGGACCCCGGATCAAGTCCGGGGTGACAAATTACATGGACCCTGGATCAGGTCCGGGGTGGCCCATCCGATGTCATACCGGACTCGATCCGGTATCCATCTTCAGGCATGGGCTTTGCCAGTGTCTGGTTTTCCCTAGGCATTGAAAGGGGCAGAGCACTGGATTCGCAGGGTTAAACTGTATACACTTCAGTGCACTGGCCGCAGCGGCGCAGGTTCCACTTGGAACATGTTCGCGGCCGAATACCCGCTCACAGGGCCCGCGGTGGTGAGAGGGTTGGAGAATCCTTGATGGAACCGTATTTCTTGGAATGGGCCAATTTGTTGCTGCGATGGGTGCATGTCATCACCGCCATCGCCTGGATTGGCTCCTCGTTTTACTTTGTCTTCCTCGACAACAACCTGCAAAAACCCAACTCCCCCGACCTGCTGGAAAAAGGCGTGGGCGGCGCGATGTGGGCGGTGCACGGCGGCGGTTTTTACAACCCCCAAAAATACATGGTGGCCCCCAAAAAGATCCACACCAAACTGCATTGGTTTTATTGGGAGAGTTATTCCACCTGGCTGAGCGGCTTTGCGCTCTTCACCGTGATGTACCTCTACAACGCGGGCACTTTCTTGATCGACAAGTCCTTGATGGACTGGACGCCTGTGGTGGCCGGATCGGCCGCGGTGGGCTTGTTGGTGGCCTTCTGGTTCGTGTACGACATCGTTTGCCGAGTGTTCGGTTTCCGCCAAAACGGCGAGTTGATCGTGGCGGGTTTGATGATCGTGGTGGTGGCCTTCTCGTCGTGGCTGGCCAATGAACTGTTTGCAGGCCGCGCCGCCTTCTTGTTGGTGGGCGCGATGATCGCCACCGCCATGAGTGCCAACGTGTTCTTCTGGATCATCCCCGGCCAGCGCAAAGTGGTGGCGGCCATGACCAGCGGCGAGACTTACGACGCCAACGCCTTGGCCATCCACGGCAAGCGCGGCAAGCAGCGCAGCGTGCACAACACCTACTTCACGCTGCCCGTCATCTTTGCGATGCTGAGCAACCACTACAGCTTTTTGTACACACACGAACACCGCTGGGTGCTGCTGTTTGTGATGATGCTGGCGGGTGCCTTGATTCGCCAGTTCTTTGTGCAACGCCACGCCTTCCACTTGGGCCGCGCTGCCAACCCCTGGCCTTTTGCGGCGGTGGGGGTGGTGATGATTTTGGGCGTGATCGTGGCCCTGAAGCCGGCTGCCCCCGTGGCCTCGGCTGCACCGGCGACACCCGTGAGCTTTTCCCAGGTGCAGGTGCTGGTCGAGAAGCATTGCCTGAGTTGCCACAACGCACAGGTGCAGATGAAAAACGTGCGTTTGGACAGCCCTGAACAGCTCAAGCAGCACGCGCAAAACGTCTACCAGCAAGTCGCGGTGACCAAACAAATGCCCATGGGCAATGCCACCGGCATGACCGAAGA
>JAIXOZ010000064.1 GCA_027486495.1 Comamonadaceae bacterium
GCAGCTGCTGCCATCTGGGAAGCTGTCGAGGCCGACCTGGACATGGCGATTTGCATCACCGAAGGCATTCCAGTGCGCGACATGCTCGAAGTGCGCAACAAGATGAAGGCCAAAGAAGCTGCTGGCGGCAAGCGCACGCTGCTGCTTGGCCCCAACTGCCCCGGCCTGATCACCCCTGACGAAATCAAGATCGGCATCATGCCCGGTCACATCCACCGCAAAGGCCGCATCGGCGTGGTGTCCCGTTCGGGCACTTTGACCTATGAAGCCGTGGCGATGTTGACCGAAGTGGGTCTGGGCCAGTCCAGCGCCGTCGGTATCGGTGGCGACCCGATCAACGGTTTGAAGCACATCGACGTGATGAAGGCTTTCAACGACGATCCCGACACTGACGCCGTGATCATGATCGGTGAAATCGGCGGACCAGACGAAGCCGAAGCCGCTCAGTGGTGCAAGGCCAACATGAAGAAGCCTGTCGTGGGTTTCATCGCTGGCGTGACGGCCCCTCCCGGCAAGCGCATGGGCCACGCAGGTGCCCTGATCTCTGGCGGCGCTGACACGGCCGACGCCAAACTGGCCATCATGGAAGAGTGCGGCTTCATCGTCACACGCAACCCGTCTGAATTGGGCAAATTGCTCAAGGCTCAGCTGAAGTAATTCAAGTCGCTTTCAGGTGTTCATCCCTGTTCATGGCAGGGATGTGGTTTGCACCAATAGAAAAGCCGGATTTCCTAAGGGATAATCCGGCTTTCTTTTTGTCTATCGACTATAAGTGCCCGCCACAGCGGGCTGAAGGACCACCGTGGAAGAATTTCTGACCCCTGCTTTCTGGTTCGCCGTTGGCCAGATCATCATGATTGACATCTTGCTGGGCGGTGACAACGCCGTCGTGATTGCGCTGGCTTGCCGCCAGTTGCCTGACCACCAGCGCACCAAAGGCATCATGTGGGGCACCGCCGGTGCCATCGTGTTGCGCGTGATCCTCATTTTCTTTGCGCTCACTTTGCTGGCGATCCCCTTTCTCAAGTTCGTAGGCGCTGTCTTGCTCATCTGGATCGGCGTGAAACTGCTTACGCCTGACGAAGAGGACGACCACAGCAATATTCAGGGCAGTGACAAGCTCTGGGGCGCTGTTAAAACCGTGATCATTGCCGACTTGGTCATGAGCGTGGACAACGTGATTGCGATTGCGGGTGCCGCCCAGACTTCGGGTAACGCCGACCATCAGATGCCTTTGGTCATCTTTGGCCTGTTGGTCAGCATCCCCATCATCGTTTGGGGCAGCCAATTGGTGCTCAAGCTCATGGACCGTTTCCCGATGATCATCACCGCCGGCGGCATGCTGCTGGGCTGGATTGCGGGCACCATGATGCAAACAGATCCCGGCTTGGTGGCGTACTTGCCTCAAGACAAGGTGTGGGGCTATGCCATGGGCCTAGCCGGTGCTTTGCTGGTGCTGGCTTTGGGCAAAATCATCATGGCGCGCCGCTCAGCTTCTGAAAAATCAGCTTAAACCTGACCCTCAGCTTCAGCCCCAAGTTGCATAGCGACTTGGGGCTTTTGTTCGTCTGTGGGTTCTCTGTACTCAATAGTTTTAAATCACACTGGAGTTTGATGGAGGGATGATTTACCATCCATATTCATTAACCAGGGAGAATATGCCATGCAAAAAAGGCAGCAAGGTTTAACATTGATTGAGTTGATGATCGTCATTGCGATCATTGGCATTTTGGGCGCTTTGGCGCTCCCGGCTTATCAGGATTACAGCATTCGTGCCAAAGCCTCAGAAATGCTGCTGGCAGCTGGGGGTTGTAAAACAGCGGTCAACGAAGCCATCAGCTCGGCTTCCCAAGCCGATGTTTCCGCATCCTTACCCAAGGTCTGCGAAAACCAAAACAGTCAATATGTCACCCGCATCAGTGCCGATGCGAATGGTGTCATCACGGTGGTAGGTAACCATGAAGCTTTGCGTGGCAGCACCAGCGCTTCTGCCAACAGCATTTCTTTGACCCCCCTGCAAACGGGCAACACCCCGGTCAGCGGCAACACAGATGGGGGCAAACCGATTGCCAGCTGGCGCTGCGGACCCTCCTCCACCAACGGCATGCCGCTCAAATATCTGCCTGGTTCGTGTAAAGCCAATTGAAATACCCGCTTGGCACCTGAGCGAGCCGGGTAGAGGGCCTGCCTTTGGGCTCCGAAACTTCAGTCACTTTTTGGGCTTGATCAGGCTTGAAGTCAAAGAGGCTGATCAGGTTTGGGTTTGAAAAAAGATAAGCCGTACCGAGACGTTTCAATTTGCGACGTCTCGCCATAATCGCTTTTAGTCGAATGAAAAGCTGTAAAAGTTCTGAAAACTACCCAATTGGATAATTACATAAATTGTCATATTTGATAGATTGATTGGTAGATTCAGAATTAATACCTTTATGAAAAAACGACTGGGCCACATTTTTTTGGTCGACGATAACCATGACATTAGGTTTTACCTCAGTGACATGTTGATCATGTTGGGCTATACCGTTGACACCTTTGACAATGCAACCACGTTTCTTGACAACGCATTGGACATCTCGCCAGCAGTTTTATTGTTGGACATGCGCATGCCTGGCGCCAATGGGCTGGAGTTACAGCAGCGCATGGAGTCTTTGGGTCGTAAAACGCCGATCATTTTCATCAGCGGGGAAAGTGACAAAGACGAAATAATTGAAGCTTTTCGCATGGGGGCTGTGGATTTTTTGCTCAAGCCTTTTAACCGTGAAAAGCTGTGTCAGGTGGTGGACAAGGGGCTGGAAATTGACCGTCAAAGGAACCAAGAGTTCGTCAAAACAGATGCACTCAGACGTTCATTTGACACTTTGTCAGCGCGTGAGCAAGAAATTTTCATGATGATAGTTCAGGGCCTCACCAACAGAGGCATTGCGGAAATCACCGGAATTCAGCCGGGCACAGCAAAAAAACACCGCGCCACCATCTACCAAAAGTTTCAAATCAACACCAGTGCCGAACTCATCAGACTGTGTAAAGGTGTGGACTTGAGTCAACTCAAGGTCATTGAAGAGACTACAGATTAAAAAGGGTATTCCTCAGGTGATGGCTAAAGGACCTGTCCTGCAGACTTGAGAATTTCACAAAGGCGCAGATCGTAGCGTGTCGAGTGACCATGACGGACTGGACGAGTGGTTAAAATAAAAAGCTTCCCCAAGGAGCGTTGCAGCCCGCCGCCTTTCAGGCGCAGCGGGTCAGGCTTGGGGCCGTTCAATGTCTGAATGATTTTGCACAACGACGCTCACCTGATATCCCAAGGTGAGCCTGTGTCTGTTGTCGCGTCCAAATCCGTTTCCGTGCCCCCCATGAAGTTGTCCGGTCTGGAGCCTGTCTCCATCGGCACCGGGTCGTTGTTCGTCAACGTGGGCGAGCGCACCAACGTGACTGGCTCCAAAGCCTTTGCCCGCATGATCTTGAACGGCGAGTACGAGCAGGCCCTGGCCGTGGCGCGTCAGCAGGTCGAAAACGGTGCGCAGGTGATCGACGTGAACATGGACGAGGCCATGCTCGACAGCCAGGCGGCCATGGTGCGGTTTTTGAACCTGATGGCCGGTGAGCCCGACATCGCCCGTGTGCCGGTGATGGTGGACTCGTCCAAATGGACGGTGATCGAAGCCGGTCTGCGCTGCATCCAGGGCAAGGGCATCGTCAACTCGATCAGCATGAAAGAGGGCTTGGACGAGTTCAAACGCCAGGCCAAGCTGGTCAAGCGCTATGGCGCGGCCGCCGTGGTGATGGCCTTCGACGAAAAAGGCCAGGCCGACACCTACGAGCGCAAGATCGAGATTTGCGAGCGCGCTTACCGCGTGCTGGTCGACGAGGTGGACTTCCCGCCCGAAGACATCATTTTTGACCCCAACATTTTTGCGATTGCCACCGGCATCGAAGAGCACAACAACTACGCGGTGGATTTCATCAACGCCACGCGCTGGATCAAGCAAAACCTGCCGGGTGCCAAGGTCAGCGGCGGCGTGTCCAACGTGTCGTTCAGCTTCCGGGGCAACGACCCGGTGCGCGAAGCCATTCACACCGTGTTCCTGTACCACGCCATTCAGGCGGGCATGGACATGGGCATCGTCAACGCGGGCATGGTCGGCGTGTATGACGACCTGGAGCCGACCTTGCGCGAGCGTGTGGAAGACGTGGTGCTGAACCGCCGCCCCGATGCGGGTGAGCGCTTGGTGGAAGTGGCCGACAGCGCCAAGGGCGCGGCCAAAGACGAGTCCACCAAGCTGGCCTGGCGCGGTACGCCCGATGCGCCTGTGGGTGTGGCGCAGCGCTTGTCACATTCTTTGGTGCACGGCATCACCGACTTCATCAGCGACGACACCGAAGAGGCCTACCAAGAGATTCTGGCCAAGGGCGGTCGCCCGCTGCATGTGATCGAAGGCCCGCTGATGGACGGCATGAACGTGGTGGGCGATTTGTTCGGCCAGGGCAAGATGTTCTTGCCGCAGGTGGTCAAGAGCGCCCGCGTGATGAAGCAGGCCGTGGCGCATTTGCTGCCCTACATCGAGGCCGAAAAACTCGCCAAGGAAGCGGCGGGCGAAGACGTGAAGGCCAAAGGCAAGATCGTGATCGCCACCGTCAAGGGCGATGTGCACGACATCGGCAAGAACATCGTCACCGTGGTCTTGCAGTGCAACAACTTTGAAGTGGTCAACATGGGCGTGATGGTGCCCTGCCACGAAATTTTGGCCAAGGCCAAAGAAGAAAACGCTGACATCATCGGCTTGTCGGGCCTGATCACGCCGAGCCTCGAAGAGATGCAGTACGTGGCATCTGAGATGGAAAAAGACCCCTACTTCCGCGAGCGCCAGATGCCGCTGCTCATTGGCGGCGCCACTTGCAGCCGCGTGCACACCGCTGTGAAGATTGCGCCCAATTACAGCGGCCCGGTGGTCTATGTGCCCGATGCCTCGCGCAGTGTGGGTGTGGCGCAGGGCTTGTTGTCGGAGCAAGCGGCCAAGTTCATCGCTGACTTGAACACCGATTACGCCAAGGTGCGCGAGCAGCACGCCAACAAAAAACAAACCCCCATGTGGACGCTGGCGCAGGCCCGTGCCAACAAGACACCGATCGACTGGTCGCAAGGCGTGCCCGCCGCGCCCAAGTTCATTGGCCGCCGTGTGTTCAAGAACTACGACCTGGCCGAGATCGCGCAGTACATCGACTGGGGCCCCTTCTTCCAGACCTGGGATTTGGCCGGACCTTTCCCTGCCATCCTGGATGACGAGATCGTGGGCGAGCAGGCGCGCAAGGTGTATGCCGATGGCCAAGCCATGCTGCAAAAAATCATCGACGGCCGCTGGGTCACGGCCAACGCCGTGATGGGCCTGTACCCGGCCAACAGCGTGAATGATGACGATATCGCGCTGTACACGGACGAGACTCGCCAGCAAGTCGCCATGACCTGGCGCGGCCTGCGTCAGCAGACCGAAAAACAAATGATCGATGGTGTGATGCGCCCCAGCCGCTGCTTGGCTGACTTCGTCGCGCCTACAGGGCAAGACCATGTGGGCGTGTTCGCCGTCACCGCAGGCATTGGCGCCGACAAGCGCGCAGAGGCCTTCGAAGCCGCACACGACGACTACAGCGCCATCATGCTCAAGTCATTGGCCGACCGCTTGGCCGAAGCGCTGGCCGAGTGCCTGCACAAAAAAGTGCGCACCGACCTGTGGGGCTATGCCGCAGCTGAGGCACTGAGCAACGAAGAGTTGATCGCTGAAAAATACCAAGGCATTCGCCCCGCGCCCGGCTACCCCGCCTGCCCCGACCACAGCGCCAAACAAGCCATGTTTGACCTGCTGCAATGCGAAGACATCGGCATGGGCCTGACCGAAAGCCTGGCCATGACGCCTGCGGCCAGCGTGAGCGGCTTTTACATCGCTCACCCTGAGGCGCAGTATTTCAACGTCGGCAAAGTCGGCGACGACCAGGTGCAAGACCTCGCGCAGCGCAGCGGCGTTGAAGTCAAGGACCTGCAGCGCCTGCTGGCCCCGAACCTTTGAAGGGGCACGGCTAACCAGGCCCAAGTGCTTTTGGGGGGCCATACTGAGGCAGCCTGTGGGCAGCTTCAGAACTGACGCGATGCTTGATGGAGGGGCTTGATGTTCTGGCCCAGCGTGAATTCCGGCTCAAAAAAACATATTTGTGCCTCATGTAGGATCAACACCCGGATTGGGCTTGATCGGAGGATGGGCACCAAGGTGTTCATGGCCGGGGTCATTGTCCGCATATCTCATGGAACAGATGCGGTTGGTTTTTATCTCAAGGAAAAAATGGAAAAAATTCTCTCCAGTGTGGGCTCATTGCTGTACGGCATGCGCTTCACCATGTTGTTTTTTTATGTCGGCTTGGTGGGCATTATTTTTGGCATCCTGGGTAAGTTTTTGGTTGAAACCTACAAGCTCATGAACACCCTGTTGTTTGACGATCTGCAGAAGATCGATCTCATCATCAAAGTGTTGGAGCTGGTGGACATGACCATGGTGGCGCAGCTCGTTTGGGTCGTGGCACTGGCAGGTGTATCGCTTTTCGTCACGACAGGGCACTTTGACAAATCGGATATGAAAAAACCGGATTGGTTGGACCATGTCAACACCTACAACCTGAAGCTCAAATTGGCATTTGCCATCATTTCGATCTCGGGTGTGCATGCCCTGAAGACCTATTTGAGCGGTGATTTGAGTTTGGAGAACATCCAAGTGATCACCATGGTGGCGGTGATTCACTTCACCTTTGTGTTGTCTGCGATTGGCATTTCTTTTGCAGAACGACTCACACGCGAAAAGCCCCATTAGGTCTTGAAAAAAGAGATTTGGCTCACACTTCGAAATCAGGTGTGGCTTGGAGCAGACTTCAAGTCGGGACCGAGAGCCCGCAAGACTTGGGTTCAGTTGTTTTTTCCATTTGCAGCAGAAAGCGTCCCCATGAACCGATTGGCTACCCGTATCAGCGCTTGGCTGAGCACTTCTCTGGTCGTCTTGGCCTTGTCTGGCTGCGGCTACAACGATTTCCAGCGCCTGGATGAGCAAACCACCTCGGCTTGGTCTGAGGTGCTCAACCAGTACCAACGCCGTGCCGACTTGGTGCCCAACATCGTGGCCACCGTCAAGGGCGAGGCTAATTTTGAGCAGGAAACCCTGACCCAAGTCATTGAAGCGCGGGCCAAAGCCACCAGCTTTCAGATCACCCCCGAGGTGCTGACCAACCCGCAAGCGCTGCAGCAGTTTCAGGCCATGCAAGGCCAACTCTCCAGCGCCTTGTCGCGCTTGATGGTGGTGTCTGAGCAATACCCCAACCTCAAGGCCAATCAGGGCTTTGCCGATTTGCGGGTGCAGCTCGAAGGCACTGAAAACCGCATCACCGTGGCACGCAACCGCTACATCGCTGCCGTGCAGGAATACAACGTGCTGGCGCGCAGTTTCCCGAGCAACCTGACCGCCAAGGTCTTTGGCTATGCGCCCAAGGCCAACTTCACCGTGGCCAATGAAGCCGCCGTCAGCGCGCCGCCCAAGGTGGACTTCGGCAAGTGATTCACACCCACATGCTCAAGACACGGCCCATCGGCTTGCACGGTCGGAACAGCTTGGCCAAGGTTTGGAGGCGACTACTGTTGAGCGTCATGGCTTGGGTCATTTTGAGCCTGTCGCCTGCTTGGGCCCAAGCACTTGTGCCCGTGCCGCCCCTCACCGCCCGGGTAATGGACCAGACCGGCACCTTGGCCGCAGCCGATGTGGCGGCATTGGAGCAACAACTCAAGGCCTTTGAACAGCTGCGTGGTACCCAGATTGTGGTGCTGGTGTTGCCCAGCACGGCCCCCGAAGACATCGCCGACTACACCCAACGCCTGGGCGATGCCTGGAAGATCGGTCGCCGCGAGGTGGGCGATGGTTTGCTGCTGGTGGTGGCCCTGAACGATCGCCGTTTGCGGATAGCGCCGGCCAAAGCACTTGAAGGCGGTGTGCCCGACTTGGCGGCCCAACGCATCATTGACCAGGTGATCACGCCCGCATTTCGCCAGGGCGATGTGGCCGGTGGGCTGCGTGCCGGACTCAGCCACCTGCAAGCCCGCATTGAAGGCGAGGCTTTGCCGTTGCCCAAAGCAGGCGCACAAGGTGGTCAACCCTCTGGGGCTGACGAGGTCGATTGGCTCAATTTGGTGGTTTTGTTGCTGGTGGCTTTGCCCGCTGTGGCGGGCGTGTTGCGCCGTGTGCTGGGGCAGCGCTTGGGCGCGTTGGCGTCCGGGGGCGTGGTCGGTGCCGTGGTTTGGATCATGACCGGCCTGCTGTGGTTGGGGGTGGTTGCAGCCCTGCTGGGCCTGATGACGGCGTTGTTCATGCAGGCCCTGCCCAGTGCTGCGGTGCGCCGCAGTCAGGGACGTGGGCATGGCGGCGACTTTTCCGGCTGGGGTGGTGGCGGACGTGGTCACTCCGGGGGTTGGGGTGGGTCTGGTGGCGGTGGGTTTTCGTCGGGCGGCGGTGGTAATTTTGGTGGCGGTGGTGCCTCCGGGAGATGGTGAGATGCGCGAATCGCTGATGACCCATGGGGCACGCTGGTGGCGACACCGCTGGATGCACGAGCGTGCCGCCGAACGGGCGGTGCCCCTGGCCATGGCCGAGCAACTGCAGGCCCGTGTGAACGCCAGCGAAGCGCGGCACAGCGGCGAAATCGTTCTGTGCGTCGAAGCCGCATTGCCCAACAGCTACCTTTGGCGGGCGGGGCGCGATATGCCGTTGCCTCCAGTGATTCGTGAGCGTGCACTGTCGTGGTTTGGCAAGCTGCGCGTGTGGGACACCGAACACAACAACGGCGTGCTCATCTATTTGATGTTGGCCGAGCGCCGCGTCGAAATCGTGGCCGACCGGGGTATCAACCGCCATGTGCCCGATGCGCATTGGCAAGCGGTGGTTCAACACTTGGGTGAGCATTTGCAAACCGGCGACTTCGACAGCGGTCTCACACAGGCGCTGCAAGAAGTCTCGGCGCTGCTGGTCCAGCACTTCCCGCTGCAGGCGGGCGAAGCGAACCCGAACGAGCTGTGCAACCGGGTGGTGTGGGCCTGAGCCATCGGCCAGCCCCTGTTTGCCAGTCCAAGACAATAACATTCGGCATCGCTACGGGTCAGCGCGACGGCCAAACAAAAGGTAAGCCATGCACAACTTTTGGACCGCCTGCGGCCACCAACACCTGAAGCTCAATGAGCGCGGCTGGATGACTCCCACGCCCGACTACTGGCGCCTGTGGTTGGAGCGCCCTGAAATGGCGTTGGTGCCCGAATCGTGCAAGGCCGAAAAGCGTTTGCACAAGGCCTTGTTCGAAACGCCTGCGATGCAGGTCGCCCCTGCCGACCTCAAAGCCCTCAAGGACGACGACGCACGGCAGAACTACAAACTGTTCCTGCGCTTTCGCGACGATGTGCAAAACGCGGGCTCTCTGGAGTCGGCCTACATGGGGTGGATGCGCAGCGGCCAGATCCAGTTGCCCCCTTTGTTCATCGATCTGGTGGTGCAGGCCATCGTGTGCAATGTGTTGACCGGCGTGAATGACGCTTGGGTTTGGCGTGCGGCCGAGCTGCTGTTTCGCCGCCAACGCATCACGGTGCAAGAGGGCCGTGTGCTTTCAGGCGACAGCGACACGCTCGACAACTTGCAAGCCACAGGTGGCTTGGGCGAGATGGGCCGCTTGCTGATGGAAGGCGGTGCCCCGCTCAAGGCGGTCGATGTGAAGGTGCTGCACAAGGACAACGAAGAGCGCTACCTCGCGCAACGGGAAGGCCTGGGGCGTTATGCCTTTTTGCTCGATTTGACGCACGAAATCCAGAACGAATTGCCGCATGGCCTGATCTTGAAAATGGTCAACGCCCGCTCGGGCCTCAAAGCCTTGTCGGCGGTGCTGGCGCTGTGGGTAGAACACTTTTTGGGTGTGGCGGTGCAGATCGAGCCGGTGCAAAAAGTCGACGACCCAGCTTGGCGCTGGCATGTGGGTCTAGACGCCACGGCCACCGCTTTGCTTAACGATCTGTACCAAGGAGCCGAGCTGGAGGCTAAGCGCCAACAACAACTCATCAGCCTGTTCAAGCTGCGCTT
This sequence comes from Comamonadaceae bacterium, assembly GCA_027486495.1. Lineage (GTDB taxonomy): Bacteria > Pseudomonadota > Gammaproteobacteria > Burkholderiales > Burkholderiaceae_C > Limnohabitans_A. The sequence goes on from JAIXOZ010000064.1 coordinate 10,140, forward strand.
TGAGCGGCCGCAAGACATGCGCGTTGATGTGCAGGGCAAGCCGGTTTATCTGGGCTTGGCCATGACCGAGCAGGGTTTGCTCAAACTCAAGCCGCAAAACTTGCTTCTCAATTTGCCTTTGCCCGACAAAATTTGAGGCTTGTAGGTTCGGGTCATTTTTCATTGGGACTTCACATGAATCATTCGCTATCCATCACGCGCCGCCACGCTTTGGGCTTGTTGGCCACTGCGGCTGTGTGCCCCATCCAGGCTGCGACGCCTTGGCCCGACACCCTGCGCGCCGCACGCGGCCAAACCGTGTACTTCAACGCCTGGGCAGGCAGTGAGCGCATCAACGCCTACCTGCAATGGGCGGCGGGTGAGTTGCAGCGCGACTTCGGTGTGAAGTTGCAGCACGTCAAGATCAGCGACGCGGCCGATGTGGTCAAGCGCGTGCGCGCCGAAAAGCAAGCCGGACGCCAAAGCACCGAAGGCACGGTGGACCTCATTTGGATCAACGGCGAAAATTTTGCCGCCATGAAACGCGATGGTTTGTTGTCTGCACCCTTTGCCCAAACCTTGCCCAACTTCCAGTGGGTGGACACCGTGGGCAAGCCCACCACGCTGGTGGATTTTTCGGTGCCCACCGACGGGTTGGAGTCGCCCTGGGGCATGGCGCAGCTGACGTTTTTTGCCGATGCCAAGCGTTTGGCCAAGCCCCCGCAAAGCATGGCCGAACTGCTGGCCTTGGCCCGCAGCCAGCCGGGGCGCATCACCTACCCGCGCCCGCCCGAGTTTCATGGCACCACCTTCGTCAAGCAGGCCCTGATCGAGCACGCGCCCGATGTGAAAGCGCTGGCCCAGCCCGTGACGCCAGCCACACTGGAAGCCCAAGCCGCACCCCTGTGGCGCTTATTGGATGCGCTGCACCCGCACCTGTGGCGCGGTGGCAAACAGTTCCCGCAAAATTCCGCCGCACAGCGTCAGATGATGGCCGACGGCGAGTTGCTGCTGGCGCTGACTTTCAACCCCAACGAAGCGGCCAACGAAATCGCGGCCAAGCGCCTGAGCGCCACGGTGCAAAGCTGGCAATTTGCCAAGGGCACGATTGGCAACACGCACTTTGTGGCCATCCCCTACAACGCGCCCAGCAAAGCGGGCGCACAAGTCGTGGCCAACTTTTTGCTGTCGCCCGCCGCACAAGCGCGCAAGGCCGACATTGATGTGTGGGGCGACCCCACGGTGCTCGATGTGGCCCGCCTGCCTGCGGCCGACCGTGCACGTTTTCAGTCGGCTCCACGCGCCGGGCAAGTGATCCAGAGCGCCCCTGCGTTGCCCGAGCCGCATGCCTCATGGGTCGATGCCCTCGAAAAAGAATGGACCCGCCGCTACGGCGTGTGACATGCCTGTCGTGAAGGTGCTGGGGCCTTTGCTGCTGGCCGTTTTGGCGGGCTTGCCGATGCTGTGGGCGCTGTGGGCGGTGGGCGCGCAAATGCTGGATGCCGCTGCCTGGCAAGCCCTGTGGGCCGACCCGCAAATTGGGCGCGCTTGGGGCATGACGCTGTGGACCGGTTTGGCCTCGACCGCGTTGGCGTGGATCACGGTGGCACAAGTGTTGGCCAGTGGTTTCATCCGCCAACAACTGGGGCGCTGGCTGTCGCATTTGCCTGCCTTGCTGGCCACGCCGCACGCGGCCATGGCCATCGGGCTGGTGCTGTGGCTCTCGCCCAGCGGCTGGGCGCTGCGGCTGGTGTCGCCGGGCCTCACCGGCTTTGACGCACCGCCGACTTGGTTCACCACGCAAGACCCTTGGGGCCTGGGCCTGATCCTGGCGCTGTGGCTCAAAGAGGTGCCGTTTTTGCTGTGGGTGGCCGCCACCCAGATGCAGCGCGAAGACCTGCGCCGCCGCTGGCAAGCCGAATACGCTTTGGCCCAAACCCTGGGCCGCACCCCTGCACAAGCCTTTGCACAAATCATCTGGCCGCAACTCGCCCCGCGCCTGCGCTGGCCGCTGCTGGCGGTGCTGGCCTATGGCCTCACGGTGGTGGACATGGCGCTCATCATCGGCCCCGCCACACCGCCCACCTTGGCGGTGCTGGCCTGGCAATGGCTGAGCGATGCCGACCTGCTCACGCAATCGCAAGGCGTGGCGGCGGCGGGGTGGCTGACGGGCACGGTGTTGGTGGCGGGCGTGTTGATGGTGGTGGCGTTGCAAGCACTCGCGGCCATGCGCCCATTCGCGAGCAGCGGCAAGCGCCCACAAAGTCAGGCGACTGATCGTGATGGGTTGCTCCTACAGAAAACCCCGACATGGCTTCTGCAGTTTTGTAGGAGGCTGCCCCTGCAGCCGAATGTCATGTGGACCACCCTCCTCACCATCTACGCTGCCGTCTGGTTCGCCCTGACCGTGGGCAGTGTCTCGGGCGTGTGGCCTTTCCCCCAAGTGTGGCCCGAGTTGTGGACGCTGGGCGCATGGCAACAAGTGGCCAGCAGCGCACACACCGTGTGGACCACCTTGGGCCTTGGCGTGGCCTCGGCCAGTGTGTGTTTGATGTGGTCGGTGGCTTGGTTAGAGCTGGCCCCGCGCCGCTGGCAGCAGGCCCTGCAACCCTGGTTTTTGTTGCCGCTGGTCTTGCCTTCGGTGCTGTGGGTGGTGGGCTTGTACAGCCTGGCGCTGCACACCCGCTTGGAAGGCCAATGGTTGGGCCTGAGCCTGGCGCACGCCGTCATGGTCTTGCCCTATGTGCTGCTGGCGCTGGTGCCCGCGTATCAGGCGGTGGACCCGCGCCAAGCCGCGCTGGTGGCCAGCTTGGGCCACGGCCGCTGGGTGTATCTGTGGCGCGTGAAGTGGCCGCTGCTACAACGCGCCATCGCCTCGGCTTGGGCCGTGGGCTTTGCGGTCAGCGTGGCGCAATACCTGCCCACGCTCTATGTGGGCGCGGGCCGCTTTGCCACCGTCACCACCGAAGCCGTCACCTTGGCTGCGGGCGCGCAACGCTCGCTCATGAGCGCCTACGCCGCGCTGCAAATGCTCTTGCCCATAGC
>JAIXOZ010000140.1 GCA_027486495.1 Comamonadaceae bacterium
CTGTATTCCCCCGCTTCGATGCTGACGATTTACCCGCACTCTTACACCCGGCTCAGTTACGCACAGTCCGACGTCTCCCCCCTGGGCATTGGTCACTCGACTGACCACGCTTTTGTGGTCGGACCGGCTGTGCCCGATTCGGTCAAGAACATCAAAGACTTCGTTGAATGGGCCAAAGCCAATCCAGGCAAAGCCAGCATCGGCAACCCTGCAGCGGGCTCCATGCCCCACTTGCTGGCGGGTCGCTTGGCCATGTTGGGCGGCTTCCAAATCACCAACGTCCCATTTGCAGGTTCTGGCCCCGCCATTCCGCAAGTCATGGGTGGGCAGCTCGCGGGCATGTCATCGCCATTGGGTGATTGGGTGCAGCACCACAAAAGCGGCAAGATCCGCATTTTGGCCACCTCGGGCCCCGATCGTGCGGTTTTCACGCCCGATGTGGCCACCTACCGCGAGCAAGGCTTTGGCGAGTTGCTGGTGCGTGAATGGTTCGGCTTCTTCGCGCCTGCAGGGGTGAGCGAAGCGGTCAAGCAAAACCTGAATGCGGCGCTGCGCCAGGCCATGAGCCAGCAAGACATCCGTGATTTTGTGACCCCCTTGGCCGCCAACCTGGAAGCCAGCACCACTGCCGAACACTCACGCCGCTTGGCCGATGACTCGGAAATGGCGCGTCGTTTGGTGACAGCCCTCGCCTTCAAGGCCGACTCTTAAGCGTCCAGCGCAGCCGCTAGGGTTGCCAGCCCATCGCACCGACCCAGCCCAGACTGCGGCTGCCGGTGTTGTCACTGTCGGCCCCGATCAGCACAGCGCGCACTAACGGCACAGCTGCCCCTTGGGGCAGCTCGTCGGCAAACAGCTGCGCAAAGTCGGCGGCCACGTCGCGTGATTCGGTTTGCCACTGGGCCAGGCTTGCGCCTTGGCCTTGCAGCGTGATGTAACGCACCCGTGCGGTGTAGGGGTTGGCCCCGCTCAAGCCTGCTGGGTGCACGCTGTCCCACACGTAGCACAGCGTCGCCGCTGGCAAGTCTTCGCCGCTCAAGGTGCGCGCAATGAGCAGCTTGGTGCGCTCCACAAAAGGCACGCGTGCCAGAGGGTGGTCAAACATCACACACACTTTGAGTGCAGCGTCGTCACCGGTTTTGGTCTGGATGTCGGCCACGCCTTGGCCGCCCGTCAAAGCTTGGTCGAGTCGCCAGCGCCACTGCAAACGACCCGCTGGCGTGCGGGGCAAGTCGTGCACCAGCGTGCCATAAGAAGCTTGTGTGCTGACCTTGATGGCCCGTTCGCCCTGCACGGTGGCCACGTCAAAGCGGGTGAGGGGAATGCTGGCACTGGCTTTGGGGAAACCCACCACGCGCCAAGGGGCCGCCGCTTGCGTGCCTTCTGCAGGAATGAGCGGCGAAAGGGTTGTGGCTTGGGCGTTCAGGGCCGTAAACAACGCGACAGTCAGGCCCGCTGCTTTGAGACTGTTGGGCATTGCTGTTGGTTTGAGCGCAAGCATGTCACTCGCCCCGCTTCCACGCGTGGTACTTCTTGACCCAAGCCAGCAAGCGCTGCGGCGCGTGCGCCCGCTTCCATTCTCCCGCCGCGTACTTGTTGGCTTCGGCCATCGTGGGATAAGTGTGGATGGTGCCCAAAATCTTGTTCAGGCCCAGGCCGTGTTTCATGGCCAGCACGTATTCGGCCAGCAAATCTGCCGCGTGCGCGCCCACGATGGTGACGCCCAAAATTTTGTCTTTGCCCGGCACCGTGAGCACCTTCACAAAACCGTGCGCTTCGCTGTCTGCAATAGCGCGGTCCAGATCGTCGATGCCGTACTTCGTCACTTCATACGGGATGTTCTTCTCTTTGGCTTCCTGCTCGTTCAAGCCCACACGCGCCACCTCGGGGTCGATGAAGGTCGCCCACGGAATCACCGAGTAATCGGCCTTGAACAGCTTCCACTCACCAAACAGCGCGTTGACGGCTGCGTACCAGGCCTGGTGCGCGGCGGTGTGGGTGAACTGAAACGGCCCGGCCACGTCGCCCGCGGCGTAGATGTTGGGGTAGATGGTTTGCAGGTACTCGTTGGTCTGCACGGTGCGGTGCGTGGGGATGCCCAAGTCTTCCAGTCCATAACCCTGCAAACGCGCCACGCGGCCCACGGCGCACAGCAACTGGTCGAACACCATGCGCTTTTCTGAGCCAGCGTGTTCCACCACCAAAGTCTTCTCTCCGTTCACCAACTCGCAGCGCAGCGCCTTGTGGCTGGTGAGCACTTGCACGCCGTCGGCCTCCAGTGCGGCTGTGGCGAGTTCGCTCACCTCTGCGTCTTCGCGCACCATGATGCGTGCGCCCATTTCCACTTGGGTAACGTGTGAGCCCAGCCGGGCAAAGCTTTGTGCCAGCTCGCAACCAATCGGCCCGCCGCCCAGCACCACCAGGCGCCTGGGCACTTCATCGAATTTCGCAAACTCGTCCCACAGCGTGTCGCTGGTCACGTAGCCCACGGCGTCCAAGCCAGGCAGAGGCGGCACGAAGGGGCGGGCACCAGCGGCGATCACGATGCTGCGGGCGGTCAGTCTCTGGGTGGTGCCGTCGTTCAACGCCACTTCCACCGTCCACGGGTTCACCAGCTTGCCGTAACCCTGGAACACCTCCACACCCAAGCCGGTGTAACGCTCGATGCTGTCGTGCGGCTCGATGGCTTTGATCACGTCGTGCACGCGCTGCATCACCGCTTTGAAGCTGAAGGTCGGGGCCGCATCGCTCAGGCCGTAGTTCGATGCGTGGCGCATTTGGTGGGCCAGCTTGGCGCTTTTGATCAGCGCTTTGCTCGGCACGCAGCCGTAGTTCAAACAGTCGCCACCCATCTTGTGCGCCTCGATCAGCGTGACCTTGGCCTTGACCGCTGCGGCGATGTAGGCGCTGACCAAACCGCCCGCGCCTCCGCCAATGACGATCAGGTTGCGGTCAAAAGACTTGGGGCGTTGGTCGGCCCAGCGGGCATAGACCTTGCGCTTTTGCACAGCGGCCACGATGCGGCGCGCCATCAGCGGGAAGATGCCCAGCAACACAAAGCTGCCCAAAAGCGCAGGGCTCAAGATGCCCTTCACCGAATCGAGCTGCGCCAACTGCGTGCCCGCGTTCACATACACCGCCGTGCCCGCCAACATGCCCAATTGACTTACCCAGTAATACGTCCACACCTTCATGCGCGTGAGGCCCATGAGCAGGTTGGTCAAGAAGAACGGCACGACCGGAATCAGCCGCAAAGTGAAGAGGTAAAAACCGCCCTCGCGGTTCACACCCGCATTGATGTCGGCCAGGCGCTGACCAAAGCGCGCCTCCACCCAGTCGCGCAACAAAAAACGCGACACCAAAAACGCCAAGGTCGCGCCTAAGGTGGACGCAAACGACACGATCAGCAAGCCCTGCCACAAGCCAAAAATGGCCCCACCCGCCAAGGTGATGATCACAGCCCCCGGAATGGACAGCGCCGTCGCCAGGACATAGGTCAGGAAATACACCGCCGCCACCGTGAACGGATGCTCGGCTTGCAGCTGCGCAAAACTGGCCTGGCTGGCTTTGAGTTGCTCAAAGCTCAAGTAGCGGCCCAGGTCCAGCGCCACAAACGCGCCGATGGCCAGCGCCAGCAAGAGCAACAACAGAATTTGACGATAACGCATCACACAACTCCCCATAGATTGGCGCCTCCATCTCAAGCGCAGCGTTCTTTTCTACTTCACCAAACCATAAGCCGTATTGCGCCCACCACCCTCCAAGCGGCGCAACACACCACGCGTTAACAAATCATTGATGTCTCGCAGCGCTGTATCGGCCGAACATTGTCCGATGGTGACCCACTTGGCGTTGGTCAGCTTGCCGTCCATGCCATCGAGCATGCGGTTGAGCACCAGCGTCTGCCGAGCATTCATCGGCGTGTCTGCCCACCGTTGCCAAAACTGCGCCTTGTCCAGCACGCCCACCAACAAACCATCAGCACCCTGCACCGCACGCAGCAAGCAGCCCAAAAACCAATCCAGCCACGGGGTCACATCCAGCGTGCCGCGTTGGGTGATTTCGAGTTGCTCGTAATACTTTTTGCGCTCGCGCTGAATTTGCGCACTCAGGCTGTAAAACCGTTGCGCACAGCCTTCAGCGCGGGCCAAGGCCATGTCGCCAACCGCACGGCTGATGCGGCCGTTGCCGTCATCAAACGGGTGCAAAGTCACGAGCCACAAATGCGCCAAACCCGCGTGGACCAGCGAATCACCCACCGGCCCGGCGTTGAACCATTCCAAAAACGCAGCGGTTTGTGCAGGCAAGGTGTGGGCGGGCGGTGCCTCAAAGTGCACCTTTTCTCGGCCCACCGGACCTGAGACCACTTGCATCGGCCCCGCTGCATCGTTGCGCCAGGTGCCCACCTGAATCCGCACACGGCCACTGAAGCCGGTGGGAAACAGCGCCGCATGCCAGCCAAACAAGCGCTCGGCCGTGAGCGGCAGCGCGTGTTGCTGGGTGGCGTCCAGCACCATGTCCACCACACCATCCACATGGCGGTCAGCGGGCGCAAGCGCGCCAATGTCCACCCCCATGCGCCGGGCGATGGACGAGCGCACGGCATCCAGATTGAGCGTTTCGCCCTCGATAGCGCTGGTAGTGATGACCTCTTGCGTCAATGCTTGCAAAGTCGCCAGATCGCGCTGCGCCAGCCCCAAATGCGCCATCCGCCCCACCAACTCTCCTTGCGCACGGTGCAACTGTGCCAACGGCCCCGCCAGCCCAGTCGCGTCATAACGCCACTGCGGCCAGTCGGGGCGCTGCCAGAGGTAAGTGCGTTTGCGGGGGGGCTTGTCGGCGAACATGCGGTGATTATGCGCCTTATTCACCGCATATAGTGCGGTGAATATGCGGCGTATTCACCGCAATCGCCTACAGGGAAGCCTCATCCCCCTTGAATAGAAACCGGCTGCCTAAGCCCGCAAGCTCTGCTGCCGAATGTGCTGATAGACCAATCGCGCTACATCCGCTTTATCTTGTGGCGTGTAGGGGGGCTCGGGCAGTGACAGGTATGGGGGCGGTCGATCAGGCGGCTTGGCCGTGGAGGATTTCTACCGGGAGTGCGCCGTTGGCTCTGGCGTCCAGCACGACGACTTCTACGGCAGTGCCATCAGCGGCGTAGCTGACATGCGTGCTCCAGTCCTGCGACACCTCGCGTGCAATGGGTTTATCCAAGAGATGAATCACCAAGATGTCATCTTGATCGTAGTAGGTGGTTTTCATGGGTTAATCCTCCAATACAAATTCGTGCATGACGGTTTTAACGACCACGGCATCTTCGAGGACCAACACCGCGCAGACCAAATGATCAGTTCGACCAGGGAGATTTTTTATACGCCCAAAGATGGGTTGGGTCTTTGAACCTCGTTTTACCGGTGTGAATCAGTGGCGCATCCACCGCAGTCAGTGCGGTGAATAAAGTAGGTTTTCACCACATCAACTGGCCTGTCACTTGGCGCAAACACCTGCCAGTGCACACATCCGGTAGCCCGATCTATTTTTTGCTCTTATCGCCCTTGCGTTTGACCTGAGAAACGTCACCTCCAAGTGTTTTTGTGACCTTCAAGACCCGGTCAAAGTCCGATTCAATTTTTTGCGTTCGATTGAATTGCGCGTATTCGTCCAAAGCTTTTTGGTCGGCCTGCGTCTTGCTGATTCGGCCTTTATGCGTCAGCACCTCGTACTCATTAAAACTCAGGAACTTATCCACGCTGGTGGCCATATCGGCCATGCCCATTTGCACCCGGTTCTCGATGATGTTTTCGATGTAGTCGAAGAAGCTGGAGATGGTGCGCTCCAATCGCTTGATCTCGGGTTCAGTCAGGTAGTTTTTAGCGATGGTCACATCTGAGGCGAGGACTCGGCCATGTGGGGCGTTTTTCCAAGTCAGCAAGCCTGCGTGCGGGGCATTGTGGTCAGCCTTGCTGTGAATGATCTCGGCGGCCGTCTGGCCGGTAATGGCGAAATGGAACTTGTTCTGCACCATGGCATAAAAGTTCTGCGTGATGTCCGACTTGGGATCGTAGTCCACGCTGCACTCAGCGAAGATGTCGGTGATTTGCTGGTAGATGCGACGCTCGCTGGCACGGATGGAGCGGACCCGCTCCAGTAACTCCAAAAAGTAGTCTTCGCCGAAGACTTGTTTGCCCTGCTTCAAGCGCTCGTCGTCCAGGACAAAACCCTTGCGGATGTACTCATTAAGGATCTGGGTGGCCCAGATGCGGAACTGGGTGGCGCGCTTGGAGCTGACCCGATAGCCGACTGCGATGATGGCGTCCAGGCTGTAGTGCTTGAGCGTGCGCCGGACGGCCCGGCCACCTTCGTTTTGAACTACCGAGAAATCCTCGGCAGTTGCCGATTCCGCCAGTTCGCCTTCGGCGTAGATGTTCTTGAGGTGCAACCCGACGTTATCGGGGGTGGTCTGGAACAGTTCGGCCATCAAGCGTTGCGGCAGCCACAGAGTCTCGGTGTGGATGAGAACGCGGACATGCACTTTCTCGTCATCACCGGCGTAAAGCAAAAAGGGTGATTCCGCACCGGCACTGACCGTGATGGCTTGCTTCTCGATGGGTTTGTCTTCCTTGGTCATGACGTAGGCCTTCTTATCGCTTAGCTCAAAATAATGGTGCTAATCCGAGCTCACTACACCAGGCGGCGAGCTGCGTAGGCTCAAGCATTGCTAAGGCCAGAGCCCTGTGCACTTCGCAATTTGCTTCACTATCCTAGCGCCAAACCACCCCACCCACACCCCGTGGTGAACGCGCACCAACCCGTAAGCCTTTGATCAGCCCCCAGTTCGGCGTCTTGCAGGCGGTGCTTGGCATCGCAGAAATTCTTCGCTGCCGGAAAATCGCCTTCGAACCCGAGCCGCAAGCCAAGTCGGCCACGACGCCGTGGTCGGGCTCGATGATGTTGACCAGTGTTTGCACCAGCGAAGGCGGCGTGAAAAATTCGCCGTTGTCTTGTGCGCCCTGCATGGCGAACTTCATCAAGAAATATTCGTAGATGCGGCCAAACACATCGCCCGTGGCTTGGCGCAGGGCTTGGCTGTCAAAGCAGCGCAGCAGGTTTTCGAGCAGCTTGTTGTCAAAGCGGTCGTATTCTTTGGGCAAGCTGCCTTGTAGCGGCGCAAAGTCGGCCTCGATCGCGTTCATGGCCGCGACCAGTGCACCGCCCAGGCTGGCCCCCGAAGGCAGGTTGAGCAAGGTGTCGTAGCGTGCGGCCTCGGGCAACATCAAAGCGCGGCGCTTGATGAAGTCGCCCTTGACCAGCGGGCGCTTGGGGCTAGTGCCCGCCGCCTGCGCGGCCTCAATGGCTTGCAGCGCGGTCAGGTAACGGTTGGTGGCGTGCCGCAAAAAAATCACGCCCAACACCGGCATGGACTATTCGGTGGCCGTGAGGTTGGAGTTGGCACGGAGCTGATCGGCGGCTTCCCAGAGGCTGGTTTGAATTTGCGCGATGTTGTGGAAGGCGTTGGCGGTCATCTGTGCGGGGGCTGATTGTTGTTTTTGGCGAGTTGCCAGAGGGGCGTTTGGGCGGGGTGGCCAGCGGGGGCGTGAATGATTATGCCCAGTTTTGGTTGGGGTTTGGGGTGGGTTTGGTGGATGCACTGGGGTTTACACGCAAAGCCGGTTTGTAGCTAATTTTTTGTATTTATTTGGCTATAGTTGAGCGCTTCGGCCTGCTGCCGCGCAGGCCTCGGCGTGACACGCTTGGGCCTCATTTCATTCTGGCCTAGGCGCATCACGCTGCTATCGCCCACTTATCTCGAAAGTTGGGCACCAAAGGAACGAATGCGAACTGCCTTCATTTTTATTGCCAGTCTCTTAACTATCGTGGCGGCGCTTTGGCTTCGGCTTGCAAAAGGCGACCCGTTAAGAGAAAACGTTACTAAGATCCTTGGCTATGAGAACAGAGCTCTTGTTGAACACTTGCTAGCGGCGGTGGCCATCCCACTAATGTTGTCGCTCATCTTCTTTATCGTGTGGTGGATCTTAGAGAAGTTTCTGGAATTTTTAAGGCTCGAGTTTGTCGGACATCGCCTAACGCGTCGCAGAACGGCGGTCCTGCCGCTAGATAAGTTGGCCGACCCACAAATAGTATTCTTTGAAACCGTGTTCTTCGCATTTGTTTATTGCTTTGCTGCTTTCTGGTTTGAATGGCAACAAGCCGCTGAGAGCGTCTACGGCGGCCCTGCGAGGGGATGGTTTCAGTACAAGCAGTTCGCTGCCGATTTTTTGGGCGCGGTGCTTGCAGCATTGGCTTCGTGGCTAATGGCGAGACGGTATCACGTTGGTACAACCCATCCACGAAAACGAACGCTTCGCGATTAAGCCGCGCAACGTCATTTATGTCAGCCGTTAGGCGCTGAAGAAACCCCACCTCATGGCCAACAAAATTCCAAACTCCGTCATTGGGGCGGTGTCGTCCGTCCTAGCCACGTATTACTACAGCCATTCCACATTGAACTCTCTATTTTTGGAGAGCGGAGCGCCTGGCGACGTACCTCTCGGCAACTGCGAGACGAAGTGTGCGGCTTGGCTGAGGCGCTGTAATGACGATCCGAGCGTGGATGCGCTTAGAGTTTTAGGGCAAGTCATTCAGAAGTTCATGGATCAAGAAACCTCTAACTGGCGACCTCAGGATGGAGACGGCCAACGGCGTATACGCGAGAGCCTAGGCAAGAACCAATTGACATACCAGGTCAACGGATATGTCACGCTCGTCGGCGCCAGTCTCGCCACAAGAACGCTCGTGGACTACCTGAAGGCTGGGGACTTTTCCTCCGTCGAGGCCGAATTTTCCCGCGCAGTAACGCAACTCGACTGCGATCCCCATGCAGCCATCACTGCTGAATCGCCCCGGATTTTGAGGAGGCTCCACACTTTGAGAAGATGGAGCCATGAGCAAGAAATCAAACCGTTTTTCACCCGAGGTGCGCGAACGCGCTGTCCGCTTGGTGCTCGAACA
>JAIXOZ010000021.1 GCA_027486495.1 Comamonadaceae bacterium
CGCGCAAACTCCAGCGCGCAAAACGCGGTGATGTCGGCGATGGTGAAGCGCCCCCCCGCGATGAAGGGCTGGCTTTGCAGCCGCTGGTCAAAGCCCCGCGCCACGTCCCGCACCTTCTCGGCCTGAGAGCGGCCAAACTCTGGGAACTGCGGCTTCTCTAAAGCAGCCAAGCCAGGGTGGCTGTGGCGGATGGCATTGGCAATGCCACCCAGCAAATACAGCTCCACCTGTCGGTCGGCCATTTCGATGAAGCCGCGCTCGTCACCGTCCAAGCCCATCAAATTGGGCTCAGGAAAGCGCCCCTCCAGCAAAGTGCAGATCGCCCGCGTCTCTGTGATCACACGGCCGTCGTCCAGCTCCAGCGCTGGCACTTTGGCCAGAGGGCTTTTGGCCAAGTATTCGGGCTGTCGGTGCTCGCCGCCGTTCAAGTCCATGTTGACCATCTCGATGCCGGTGATGTTTTTTTCAACCAGAAACATCAGCACCCGGCGTGGGCTGGGGGCGCGGTGGGCGGTGTAGAGCTTCATGGTTTTTCCTTTTTGGGCAGGGGCAATGTGCACAGTTTCCCGTGCGTTTTGTGCAGACTAGCACCCGCCTGCACGCGGGCATGCCACACAGATGACAAGCGATCTCCGCACGACGCAACAAGACACACCGGCGACAGCCAGTCACAAGCCGGACAGCGCAGAGGGAATCGAGGCATTCCAATCATCTGAAACACAGATCAACGATTTAAGAAAACGCGACCATGAACTTCGACATCCCACCGGCCATTGCAGCCCTGCGCGAGCGCACGCGGCAGTTCATTGCCGACCAAGTGATCCCGCTGGAGGGTGACCCGCGCCATGGCCTGCACGGCCCATCCGAAGACCTGCGCCGTGAGCTGGTGGCCCGTGCACGCGCAGCCGGCTTGCTCACCCCACATGCATCCAAAGAAATGGGGGGGCTGGGCCTGAGCCACATCGCCAAAGCGGTGGTGTTCGAAGAAGCCGGTTACTCCAACTTGGGGCCCACCGCGCTGAACATCCACGCGCCCGACGAAGGCAACATCCACCTGATGGAAGAGGTGGCCACCCCTGCACAAAAAGAACGCTGGCTGCGACCCCAAGTGGCGGGACACACGCGCTCATGTTTTGCCATGACCGAGCCCGATCCAGGGGCGGGCGCTGACCCGTCCATGCTCAAAACCACCGCCGTGCGCGATGGCGATGACTACCTGATCAATGGTGTCAAATGGTTCATCACAGGGGCCGACGGCGCAGATTACGTCATCGTCATGGCGCGCATGGAAGACGGCACGGCCACCATGTTTTTGGCCGATATGGACCAGCCCGGCATCCATCACGAGCGCAGCATGGACACCCTAGACAACTGCTTCACCGGCGGCCACGGCGTGCTGCGCTTTGACAACTTGCGCGTACCCGCCACCGATGTGTTGGGCGAAGTGGGTCAAGGCTTCCGCTACGCACAGATTCGGTTGGCCCCTGCACGCCTGACCCACTGCATGCGCTGGCTGGGCCAGGCCCGCCGTGCGCACGACATCGCGCTCGATTACGCCAGCCGCCGCCACGCTTTTGGAAAACCGCTGGCCGAACACGAAGGTGTGGGCTTCATGCTGGCCGACAACGACATCGACCTGCACACCGCACGCCTGCACATCTGGCACACCGCCTGGCTGCTCGACCAAGGCCACAAGGGCGGCTTTGAATCGAGCCGGGCCAAAGTGGCCTGCTCCGAGGCCGAGTGGCGTGTGGTGGACCGCTGCGTGCAGATTCTGGGCGGTCAGGGCGTCACCGCCGAAACGCCCGTGATGCGGATTTTCATGGACATGCGCGCCTTCCGGATTTACGACGGCCCCAGCGAAGTGCACCGCTGGAGCATGGCGCGCAAACTGGTTTACAAAGCGCAGCAGACCACATCGGCTCTGGGTTAAAGGCCACCGAAATTTTCCCCTCTTCAACCACAAGCGCTTGCACATGACCGACTCTCTCGAATCAACCCTTGAATTCATCCAATCATGTGAAACGCCATGGTCTCGCGACACCTCGCCGCCTTGGGGCATCCACGATGTGGACCCACCGCCTTACAACCGCTTGTATGGCCCAGTCCATGGTCGTGGGCCGGTGTCGGGGGTTTTGTTTCACCAACACCAGTTGTTGGCCCAATGGGGCGAACCCCACAAAGCCGACCTCACCTTCAGCGTGGCCAAAACATACCTGGCCTTGCTGGCTGGTCTGGCCTTTGACCAAGGGCTGATCAAAGACGTCCACACACCTGTGGTGGATCAATGCCCAGGCATTGGCTTTGAGGGCGATCGTTTGTCGCGCATCACCTGGCACCATTTGCTGCAACAAACCAGCGAATGGGAAGGCACCTGCCTGGGCATTCCCGAACAAGTTGACCGCTACCGCTGGTTGCCCTACCAAACCGGGCAAGCCGACGGCACCAAAGGTGATGCCCGGCCGCTGGGCGAGCCCGGCTCCCGGTTTGAGTACAACGATGTGCGCATCAACCAACTGTCATTGGCCTTGCTGCACCTGTTCAAGCGCCCACTGCCCGACATGTTTGAAGAGTTTTTCCGGAAACCGCTGGGGTGTTCGGACGCGTTTCAATGGGTGGGCTACGAACAAGGCTGGACCGAGGTCAACGGTCAACGCATGATGTCTGTCCCCGGTGGCAGTCACTGGGGTGGCGGCGTGTCCATTTCGGCCATGGACCAGGCGCGCATTGGCCTGATGCTCATGGGGCAAGGCCAGTTCAAGGGCCAACAAATTTTGTCCAAGCAATGGCTGCACATGATGCAGCAGCCCTGCGACATCGCGCCCTACTACGGTTACCTGATTTGGCTGAACAAAGACGGGGCGCTGTTCAAGGATGCACCCCGCACGTCCTGGTTTGCCATTGGCGCGGGTTCGTCCATCACCTGGGTGGACCCTGAGCTGGAGTTGGTGTGCATCGTGCGGTGGATTGACGCCGCCAAAACCAACGACTGCATCGCCCGGGTGATGCAGTCGTTGAAACCCTGAAAAAGGCGCTGAGGTTTACTTGGCGAAAAGGCTCTCGGGGTTGGCAAACGCCTTGAACTCCACCGCATTGCCGCAAGGGTCCAGAAAGAACATGGTGGCCTGCTCGCCCACTTGGCCCTTGAACCGAATGTGGGGCTCAATGACAAATTGAATCTCAGCTTTTTTGAGCCTGTCGGCCATGGCCTCCCACTGGTCCATCTCCATCACCAAACCAAAATGCCGCACAGGCACGTTGTCGCCATCCACAGCACTGGTGTTGTGGTGACCCGCCTCGGAAGGGCTCAGGTGCGCCACGATTTGGTGGCCGTAAAAATTGAAGTCGATCCAGTGCTCACTGGAGCGGCCCTCTGGACAACCCAACAGATCGCCATAAAACGCTCTGGCCTTTGCCAAAGAGGTGACCGGAAAAGCCAAGTGGAATGGTTGCATGGTGTTGTTTGCCTGAAATCAAAAAACCAATTTTGCATCAAACACTGC
>JAIXOZ010000032.1 GCA_027486495.1 Comamonadaceae bacterium
GTTCGATGGCAGCGAAGCGGCATGGGCAAACGGGGTGGTGCCAGAGTGGTTTATTTCAACGAAGTTCAGGGACGCATTTGGTTGTTGATCGTGTATGCCAAAGCCAAGTTTGACAACCTGCCCGAAGAATTTTTGGTTCAACTGAAGTACGAGGTGGAACATGGCTAAACAACCCAAAAAACCGGTCGATGCAGAAATGGTGCAATTTCAAAATGATTTGCTCGAATCTGTACGCCAGATGAAGGCCGGCAAGGCCGCGAAAACCACGGTGGTGGAATTAACACCGGCCGCTGATGCCCGGGCAAAAGTCGGCGTCTCTCAGGTCGAGTTTGCGTCTTTGCTGGGGGTTTCTGTGCGCACCCTGCAAGACTGGGAGCAAGGCCGACGCGAGCCTTCAGGCGCGGCCAGAACCTTGTTGCGCATTGCCGCGCAATCACCCGAAGCCGTGCGCATGGCAGCGTAATCACCTCACTCGCTTCAATAAAGACGTCACCACATAGCAGAGACCCCTTGAAACCCCACCAGACGCCCCAAACTGTGGGGCGTTTTGGTTTTTTAGATCTTTTGTTTTTTACCTGTTGAATTGATATGAGCAAACAAACCCATGCCTTTCAGGCCGAAGTCGCGCAACTGCTGCACCTGGTCACCCACTCGCTGTACTCCAACCAAGAGATTTTTCTGCGCGAGCTGATCTCGAACGCCTCGGACGCCTGCGACAAGCTGCGCTTTGAAGCGCTGAACGACACCGCCCTGTACGAAGATGCACCCGACTTGCAAGTGCGCCTGTCGTTTGACAAAACCGCCAAGACCTTGACGATCACCGACAACGGCATCGGCATGACGGCGCAAGAAGCGATTGACCACCTGGGCACAATCGCCAAGAGCGGCACCAAGGACTTTGTGAGCAAGCTGAGCGGCGACCAGAAGTCGGACGCGCAGCTGATTGGCCAGTTTGGCGTGGGCTTTTACTCGGGCTTCATCGTGGCCGACAAGATCACCGTCGAGACCCGCCGTGCAGGCGCAACGCCGTCCGAAGGCGTGCGCTGGATCAGCGGTGGCACGGGCGACTTTGAAGTCGAGACCATCACCCGCGCCGAACGCGGCACCAGCGTGATCCTGCACCTGCGCGAAGAAGCGCAGGAGTACGCCAACACCTGGAAGCTCAAGGAAATCGTTGGCAAATACTCCGACCACATCAGCCTGCCCATCTTGATGGAGAAGGAAGAGTGGAAAGACGGTGAACTGATCGAGCCGAACAACGAAGAAGGTGGCCGCAAACCTGGCGGCATGGTCAAAACCGGCGAGTGGGAAACCATCAACAAAGCCAGCGCCTTGTGGACCCGCCCCAAGAAAGACATCAGCGACGAGCAGTACGCTGATTTTTACAAACAGATCAGCCGCGACTTTGAAGCCCCGCTGACCTGGACGCATAACCGCGTGGAAGGCAGCACCGAATACACCCAGCTGCTCTACATCCCGTCCAAGGCCCCACAAGACCTGTGGAACCGCGACAAGAAGGCGGGCATCAAGCTGTACGTCAAGCGCGTGTTCATCATGGACGAAGCCGAAGCGCTGATGCCCAGCTACCTGCGCTTTGTGAAAGGGGTGGTGGACTCCGCCGACCTGCCGCTGAACGTGAGCCGTGAGTTGCTGCAAGAAAGCCGCGACGTGAAAGCCATCCGCGAAGGCTGTACCAAGCGTGTGTTGTCCATGTTGGAAGATCTGGCCAAACACGACAAAGAAACAGAGAGCACAGATGGTGTCACTGATGTCCTGAGTGACGAAGACAAAGCCAAGCTCGGCCAGTATTCCAAGTTCTACGCCGAGTTCGGCGCGGTGCTCAAAGAAGGCTTGGGCGAAGACTTTGGCAACAAGGACCGTCTGTCCAAGCTGCTGCGTTTTGCATCCACCACCAGCGACACCGTGAGCGTCAGCTTTGCCGACTACAAAGCCCGCATGAAAGAAGGCCAGGACGCGATTTACTACATCACCGCCGACACCCTGGCGGCAGCCAAGAACAGCCCGCAGCTCGAGGTCTTCAAGAAAAAAGGCATCGAAGTGTTGCTGATGACCGACCGCGTGGACGAGTGGGCGCTGAACTTTGTGCACGAGTTTGACGGCACCCCGCTGCAAAGCGTGGCCAAGGGCGCGTTCGATCTGGGCAAGCTGCAAGACGAAGAAGAAAAGAAAGCCGCAGAAGACGCCGCCGAAACCTTCAAGCCCGTGCTGGCCAAACTCAAAGAAGCGCTGAAAGACAAAGCCGAAGACGTGCGCGTGACCAGCCGCCTGGTGGACAGCCCCGCCTGCCTGGTGGTGACCGACGACGGCATGAGCATGCAGCTGGCCCGCATGCTCAAGCAAGCAGGACAAAGCGCCCCCGAGGTCAAGCCCGTGCTGGAGGTCAACCCCGAGCACGCGCTGGTCAAAAAGCTCGAAGGCTCGGTCCACTTCCACGACCTGGCCCACATCCTGTTTGACCAAGCCCTGCTGGCCGAAGGCGGCTTGCCAGCTGACCCTGCGGCGTATGTGAAGCGGGTGAATTCCTTCCTCAGCTGATCGACAAGCACTCAGCAAAAAGCCCCGCTGGACTCTGGTTCAGCGGGGCTTTTTTGCTCAAATGCGACGCACTCGGTTTTCAACATCACACTCTTGAATCAGATGAGACCGCTCCAAAGAGCGCTGCTCGTTGCTTCCACAGAAAAACAATCGCACCAACTGGTAATGTGAAAGAGACGACCCAAGGCCCCACCCAACCTTCTCGAACGACCGCCGCCCCGAACAGGTAAAAGGCCAATGGATTGATGAACACAGCCCCATTGGTCCAGTTGATTGAAAAGACGACAAAACCGAACGAAGTAAAGATCACCCAGAACCACTTATGTCTCAATCCTTTAAGTCGGAAGCAACGCACCAAGGCATAAATAGAGACAACAAACGCAGTCACCGCGCAAACCAGAAAAATGTAGTGCAACGCACTTTTCCCCTTCAATGTGAGCGCATTTTTTTGAGATATTGATTCCGATAGGGGCACAAGATTGAAGGCAACAATACGAAAATTCCCAGGCTCGCCGGATAAGTTGGCAGACGCAAGCAGCCACTTTGGACCCGGATAGACATATTCGATCGCCACTTTTGCATTGCGTGCATCAGTGCTACTACCTTGAGCATTCATCTTTTTAACGAAACTCCAAGTGACGGGCTCCATATGTATGGGCTGACCGTCCGGAATTTGGCCTCTTAGACGATCCAGCGCTTGCCGAATATCCGGCTGGTTAACCCTCGAATCCATCAATGCTTCAATAGCAGCATAGTCTTTCGACACAACTTGACTTACTGTCGCCTTCAGAAACTGCGCTTCTGGTGTTTTGTCAAAGTCAGACGACGACTGTGGTACACCGCAGCCAACAAGCGTCATCACGACAAAAATGAACAGTAGATAAATGGTTTTGGTAAATGGCTGGTAACCCATATTAAGTTCCCGATCAGTGAATATATTGAGCAGACCTCACGCTGGAAGCCCAGCTTTAGCAAGCCCTGCACAGCAGGGCCGCATGATCTGAGAATGCACATCACCGGACTTCCGTCAGTTCATGCGCAATTTTCCGATACAAAAGGCGTCACATTTTTCATGAGGCATATAAATCTGGAACTTTTACCAAGTTGTCTGGCCAGCCCTGCCGCATGGTTGGACCGACGACGGCATGAGCATGCAACTGGCCCGCATGCTCAAGCAAGCAGGACAAAGCGCCCCCGAGGTCAAGCCCGTGCTGGAGGTCAACCCCGAGCACGCGCTGGTCAAAAAACTCGAAGGCTCGGTCCACTTCCACGACCTGGCCCACATCCTTTTTGACCAAGCCCTGCTGGCCGAAGGCGGCTTGCCAGCTGACCCTGCGGCGTATGTGAAGCGGGTGAATGCCTTGCTCAGCTGATCGCACCCTGTCATCCCGGACCTGATCCGAGATCCATGCAACCCAGTGTCTTAACCAAGATACAGAAGATGGACCCCGGGTCAAGATGCTATGGATGCCTCCCTCCTTCGGGACAGGCAAATTGGAGCGTCGAAGGCCGCTGGACAGCCGTTTATCGGGACACTCGCACGATAGGGGTGGGTCCTCTGATGGATACGGCATCAAAAGTGCCCAAGGCGTGATAGACAGCAGTCTTCACTAACACCACAGAGGACCCGTCATGAATCGTAATACAGGCATGAGCGCAGGACAAA
>JAIXOZ010000039.1 GCA_027486495.1 Comamonadaceae bacterium
AACAAAGCTGACGTTGAAGGTCAGAACGACGTGGCAGCCCTGTTCCGTTCCACCGCTGAAGGTGAAACAGGCCACGCCCACGGTCACCTGGAGTTCCTGGAGCAATCCGGCGACCCAGCTACCGGCATGCCCATTGGCTCGACACGCGACAACCTGGCTTCGGCTGTGGCTGGCGAAACCCACGAGTACACCGACATGTACCCTGGCATGGCCAAGACCGCCCGTGAAGAAGGTTTCGACGAAGTCGCTGACTGGTTCGAGACCCTGGCCAAGGCTGAGCGTTCACACGCCAACCGTTACCAGAAAGCTTTGAACGAACTGGTGGATTGATTCCCCTGTTTCTTCAGCCCGCTGCGCTGAAAAGTGCAGCGGGTTTTTCTCAGGGCTCTGGCTGCAGAGTCTTCAGAAAAACCCCACAAAATTCCCAATGGAGCACCACATGGCCAAAGAAGGCAACCTCGAAGCCCCCACCCGTCACGCACTGGCTTGGGAGACCCCAGACTTCTACAACGAAGAAAAGTGCTTCGACGAACTTGAGCGCATTTTTGACATTTGCCATGGCTGCCGACGTTGTGTGAGCTTGTGTGGCTCTTTCCCTACCTTGTTCGACCTGGTGGACGAAAGCAGCACCATGGAAGTCGATGGTGTGGACAAGAAGGACTACTGGAAAGTGGTGGACCAGTGCTTCATGTGTGACTTGTGCTACATGACCAAGTGCCCCTACACGCCACCTCACGAGTGGAACCTGGACTTCCCGCACACCATGCTGCGCGCCAAGGCCATCAAGTTCAAAAAAGGTGAAGTGGGCGCAGCAGAAAAGTTCCTCGCCTCGACCGACACACACGGCTCTTTTGCAGGCATCCCGATCGTGGTGCAAGCCATCAATGCCATCAACAAGACCGAAGCGGCGCGCAGCGTCATGGAAAGCGTGGCGGGCGTGGACAAAAACGCTTGGCTGCCTTCTTTGGCCACCAAAAAGTTCCGCTCCAGCGCCCTGGATGCCCAGTCGGTCAAAGTGGTGGACGGCGAGAAAACACCCGGCAAGGTTGCGATCTATTCCACTTGCTACATCAACTACAACGAGCCTGGCATCGGCCACGACTTGCTCAAAATCCTCGACCACAACGCCATTCCTTATGTGCTGGTCGAGAAAGAAAAGTGCTGCGGCATGCCCAAACTGGAGTTGGGTGACTTGGACTCGGTCAAGGACTCCAAGGAAGCCAACATCCCGGTGTTGGCCAAGTACGCCAAAGACGGCTACGCCATCATGGCGGCGGTGCCCAGCTGCGCGCTGATGTTCAAGCAAGAGATTCCGCTCATGTTCCCGGATTGCGCCGACACCCAGTTGGTCAAAGAAGCCGTGTGGGACCCGTTTGAATACTTCATGGCCCGCAAGCGCGATGGCTTGCTCAAGACCGAGTTCCCGCAAAAACTGGGCAATGTGAGTTACCAGATTCCTTGCCACGGCCGGGTGCAAAACATCGGCAAGAAGACCGAGGAGATGCTCAAAATGATCCCTGACACCGAGATCAACACCATCGAGCGATGCTCGGGTCATGCCGGTACTTACGGCGTCAAAAAAGGTTCGCACGAGATGGCGATGAAGATCGGCAAACCGGTGTTCAAAGCCATGGCCACCATGAAAGACGGCTCCAAGCCCGACTTCATCAGCTCCGACTGCCCGCTGGGCGGCCACCACATTGCCCAAGGCTTTGAGGTCAATGGCCTGGGTGCCCCCGAACTGAACCACCCCTTGACCCTGGTGCGCAAAGCCTACGGTCTCAAATAAGGAAATCACCATGCAACTGACCGGAAAAATCACGCCCGAGACCCTGATGTCTTTGGAGGCCTACACCAAGTGGCGCAAGGTCCACAAACCCGAGGTGATCGCGCACCGCAAGCTGCGCAGTGTGCAGCTGGGTGAGCACATCAATATGCAGTTTGAGAGCGAAACCACGATCCGCTACCAAATTCAGGAGATGCTGCGCATCGAAAAAGTCTTCGAAGAAGAGGGCATCCTGCAAGAGATCGAGGCCTATGCCCCTCTGGTGCCGGATGGCAGCAACTGGAAAGCCACCATGATGATCGAGTACACCGACATCAACGAGCGCAAGCGCGAGCTGGCCAAGCTGATCGGCGTGGAAGACCGCATGTTTGTCGAGGTCGAAGGCCATGGCCGCGTGTACGCGATTGCCGACGAAGACCTGGACCGAGAGACCGAAGAGAAAACCTCAGCGGTGCACTTTGTGCGTTTTGAGCTCAAGTCCGCCATGTGTGCGGCCGTCAAGGCTGGCGCTGGGGTCAAGATGGGCTGCGACCACACGCATTACCCTTCTCACATCGACATCGCCCCTGACACATTGGCCAGCTTGGCGGGCGATTTGAAATAAGTCTCGGCTTCAGAGTCCCAGCAACGCCGGGTCACCCTGACCCAGGCGTAACACTTGCGCAGGCTCATCGGTCATGTCGATCACCGTGGTGGCTTGCAAAGAGCATGCCCCTGCATCGATGACCGCGCCTACTTGGTGTTCCAGCCGTTTGCGAATGTCTTCGGGGTCGTTCAGCGGCATCTCCTCGCCCGGCATGATGAGCGTAGCCGCCAGCAGCGGCGCACCATGCAGGCTGAGCAACTCTTGCAGCACTCTGTGCTCGGGCACGCGCAGGCCAATGGTTTTGCGTTGGGGGTGACTCAGGCGACGCGGCACCTCCTTGGTCGCTTCCAAAATGAAGGTGAAGGGACCGGGCGTAGCCTGCTTGATGGCACGAAACTGCCGGTTGTCCACCCGCGCATAGTTGGCCAGCTCGCTGAGGTCGCGGCACAGCAGCGTCAGGTGATGCTTGTCATCCACTCCACGGATGCGGCGCAACTGGTCAGCAGCGTTTTTATCGTCCAGGTGGCAGACCAGTGCGTAGCTGGAATCGGTGGGCACAGCCAACACACTGCCTTGGTTGAGCAGTTGCACAGCTTGTTTGAGCAGGCGCGCTTGCGGGTTGTCGGGGTGAACGGTGAAAAACTGGGCCATGGGTGCGGGCAGACGATTGCCAGTGATGAATGAATGTCTTGACTGAGGGCGCAGGCCGCTTTCAAAAGAGGATGGTCTTAGGTTTCCGGGGGCTGTATGGCGATGCGGTTTTCGCGCAAGGTGAGCCACGCTCCTAAAGCGCCACACAGCGCAATCAGACCCATGCCCACAAAGGTCCACCGGTCGGGCAGGTGGTTGAACACGATCCAGCCGCCTATTACGCCGAAACCAATTTGTGCGTACATGTAAGGAGTGAGTGTGGCGGCCGGGGCGCGTCCATAAGCTTGGATCAGGAAAAAATGCCCCGCCGAGCCCATCAGACCCATTAGCAACAG
Source organism: Comamonadaceae bacterium (assembly GCA_027486495.1). Classification (GTDB taxonomy): domain Bacteria; phylum Pseudomonadota; class Gammaproteobacteria; order Burkholderiales; family Burkholderiaceae_C; genus Limnohabitans_A. The sequence goes on from JAIXOZ010000039.1 coordinate 3,359, forward strand.
CTGCAGCCAGACCAGTACATTGTCGGGCATTTGCCAGACGAAAGGCAGCATGAGGGAAGCCAAAACCGTGACTATCCAGCCTGTGTAAAAGTGCGTGGTGATCGGGTCCTCGGTCTTGGACATGTGGCTTGTCAGAATCTGGAACCCGGCATTGGCCAGTACCAGCAGCAGTGGCAAGGCCAAGGTCCAGTCAAAGTCATGGCTGCCCGGACGAATGATGATAAGCGTGCCCACAAAACCGCCCAGCACCAGCAGCCAGCGCAAGGGACGGATGTTTTCTTTGAGGATCCAAGCTGACAGCAAGGTGATCACCAGCGGGCTCAAAAGCGTGATGGCGGTGAACTCGCCCACGGGCATGTACTTGAGGCTCGTGAACGCCAGGACGCCACAGGCAAACAAAAGCAGCCCTCGGACCAGCTGAAAGCGGGGATTGCGGGTGCGCAAAACCCGTGGGCCTCGACCTGGCCAGACCACCGTGGTGGTGATGAGCGCTTGGATGACGTAGCGGAACCATAGCGCCACCATCACCGGCAAACCGGCGCTCACATGTCGGGTGGTGGTGTCCAGGCTGGCAAAGCAGGCGGTAGCCAGAACGGCAAAACCAATGCCATGAAGGCTGGCGTGTCGGTGTAAGGGCGTCACTGAACGCGGTCGGCCAGCAAGTCCCAAACCGGGGTGAGTTGGCCAGGCAAGAAGGGCAGGGTACCCAGGTCAATGCGGCTTTCGTCGGGGCTGTGAAAGTCACTGCCGCGCGAAGCCACCAGGTCGAATTCGAGGGCGGTTTCGGCATAACGCACCGCTTCTTGTGAGGAATGGCTGCCGGTGATGACCTCCACCCCGCGCCCGCCGTGGGCTTTGAATTCGCTGAACAGCGCGTACTCTTCATTGGGTGTGAAGCCGTAACGTGCAGGGTGGGCAATGACGGCGATGCCGCCGGCCTCGGTGATCCACTGCACCGCTTCTTGCAGCCTTGCCCAGCGGTGTGGCACATAGCCGGGCTTGCCTTCGGTCAGGTATTTGCGGAACACCTCGGAGGTGTCGCTGCACACCCCCGTCTCGACCAAGTGGCGGGCAAAGTGGGTGCGCGAAATCAACTCGGGGTTGCCCACATAAGTCAGGGCACCTTCGTAGGCGTTTTTAATACCGACTTTGGCCAGGCCATCCGACATTTCTTGGGCGCGTTCGATGCGCCCGCCTCGGGTGCGGCGCAAACCTGCCACCAAGGCGCTGTTGTGTGGGTCAAAGCCCAAGCCCACGATGTGCACCGTCTGGTGGGCGAAGGTGACCGAAATTTCAGTGCCCGTGAGGTAGGGCAGGCCTTGCACTCGTGCAGCGGCCAGGGCGCGGTCTTGCCCGCCTACTTCGTCGTGGTCGGTCAGTGCCCACAATTCCACGCCATTGGCTTTGGCGCGTTCGGCCAGAACTTCGGGGGTGAGGGTGCCGTCGGAGATGACGGAGTGGCAATGCAGGTCGGCGTTGATCATGCGTTTCATTTTAGGCGCATGCCGCTGGTTCTGGGCGGGTTGTGGGGTCTTGTTTTGCCCAAGCCTTCGGGCTGGCAACAGCCCTGCAGTCCTTCGGGCTGATGCCTGTGGCCGATAATTCGGCCATGACCACGATGCAGACCTTTGCGGAGCCCCAGCCATGGCACTGATGATCACCGACGAATGCATCAACTGCGATGTGTGTGAGCCTGAGTGCCCGAACCAGGCGATTTATTTGGGCGAAGAAATTTACGAAATCGACCCGTCCAAATGCACCGAATGTGTGGGTCATTTTGATGAGCCCCAGTGTGTCCAGGTCTGCCCCGTGGCTTGCATTCCCATCAACCCCCAGCACGTCGAAAACCAGGAATCACTTTGGGCAAAATACCGCAGACTTCAGAGGCAGTGAGCCGGATGGCCCGCCTTATTCAGCAGCAGGGGCGTTGGGTGTTGGCGCTTTGACCGGTCGGGGTGGTTTGGGGCGCGGCGGCTTGTTGGTGTGGATGCGGACCATGGCTTTTTCCATGTCGCCTGCCAAGAGCAGAGGCAATGCGTTCACAGCACGGTAGATGCTGTCGTCGATGGCTTTGCGGTGCTCCAGCATCGGCTTCTTCAGGACCCAGCTGACCACTTCGGCCTTGTCTCCGGGGTGGCCTACGCCAATGCGCAGCCGCCAGTAATCTGCAGTGCCCAACTGCGCATGGATGTCGCGCAATCCGTTGTGACCAGCATGGCTGCCGCCCAGTTTGAGCTTGGCTTCACCGGGGGGAATGTCGAGTTCGTCGTGCGCGACCAAAATTTCTTGCGGCTGGATTTTGAAGAACCGGGCCAATGCACTGACCGATTTACCGGACAAGTTCATGTAGGTCTGGGGTTCGAGCAGCCACACGTTTTGGCCATTGACGCTGGTGCGGGCCACCAGGCCGTGGTAGCTGCGCTCGGGCACCAGTGACACCTTGAGTTCACGGGCCACGGCATCGATCCACCAAAAACCAGCGTTGTGGCGGGTGTCGTCGTATTCGTTGCCCGGGTTGCCCAGGCCGACAAGCAGTTTGATCATGGAGCGTGATTATCCTTGGGCGCGAGGCATGGCGAGCGTGAGGTGGGTAATCCAAAGCAAAAGGCCCGCTTGCGCGGGCCTTGAAGGTGCAGGGCTTTGATGCCCTTGGCAGAAGATTACTTCTTGCCTTTGCCTTTTTTGGCGTCTGCTGGCGCAGCGGCTACAGGGGCTGCCACCACTTCTTCGACCGGAGCGACCACGGACACGAGGACCGGGTTTTTCTTGCCATGGGTGATGGCTTTGCAGCCAGCAGGCAAGGTGATGTCGTTCAGGTGCAGCGATTTGCCCATGGTCAGGCCTTTCAAATCCACCGCGATGAATTCGGGCAGATTGGCAGGCAAGCAAGCCACTTCAAGTTCGGTCGCCACGTGGGTGATCGTGCACTTGTCAGTCTTGACGGCTTCGGACTCTTCTTCACCGCTGAAGTGCAATGGCACTTTCATGTGCAAAGTGGTGTTGGCGTCCACGCGCTGGAAGTCGATGTGTTGCACCAACTGCTTGTAGGGGTGCATTTGGTAGTCACGCAGCAAGACTTTGCTGGACTGGCCGTTGAATTCCATGTCCAGGATCGAAGCGTGGAAAGCTTCCTTTTTCAGGGCGTGCCACAAAGCGTTGTGGTCCAGCTCGATCAGTTGGGGGGCCGATGTGGAACCGTAAACGATGCCAGGTGTACGACCGGAATTGCGGAGACGGCGGCTCGCACCCGTGCCCTGCTTAGCGCGCTCAAAAGCGACAAATTTCATACATTTCTCCTTCTAGGGTCCACCGCGACCAGTGCGACCCTGACTCAAAAAAGCCAGCCAGTCCACAAGGACGGCTGGCCACGGTTGGCCTCTTTCCGATCAGGGTTGATCAGAAAAAAGGCTCATCACCGACTCACCCTTGGCAATCCGGTGGATCGTTTCTGCGATCAACGGAGCCACGGAAAGTTGGCGAATTTTGGTACACGCTGCGGCCTCAGCCGAAAGCGGGATGGTGTTGGTGACGACCACTTCGTCCAATGCTTCACCCTTGGCAATGCGGTCAATGGCAGGACCCGAAAAAATCGGGTGTGTGCAATAGGCGTAGACTTTTTTGGCACCGCGCTCTTTGAGCACTTCGGCGGCTTTGACCAAGGTGCCAGCGGTATCGATCATGTCGTCCATGATCACACAGTTGCGGCCATCGATCTCGCCGATGACGTGCATGACTTCGCTCACATTGGCTTTGGGGCGACGCTTGTCGATGATGGCCAGGTCGCAACCAAGTTGCTTAGCCAGAGCGCGCGCACGAACTACACCGCCAACGTCGGGCGACACGACGATCAGGTCATCGTAGTTTTGCTGGCGCAGGTCACCCAACAACACGGGAGAGGCGTAAATGTTGTCGACCGGGATGTCAAAGAAGCCTTGGATCTGGTCGGCGTGCAAGTCCATGGTCAACACACGGTCAACACCCACGGCTTGAAGCATGTTGGCCACCACTTTGGCCGAAATCGGCACGCGGGTTGAGCGCGGACGGCGGTCTTGGCGGGCGTAACCAAAATACGGGATGACTGCGCTGATGCGTTCGGCCGAGGCGCGTTTGAGCGCGTCGACCATGATCAGCAATTCCATCAAGTTTTCGTTGGTGGGCGCGCAAGTCGACTGCACCACGAAGACTTCGCGGGCACGCACGTTTTGCTTGAGCTCAACTGTGACTTCCCCGTCGGAGAACCGACCCACATCGACAGCACCAAGATGTGTGCCCAGGTTTTTGGCAATTTCGGCGGCCAAAACTGGATTGGCATTGCCGGTAAACAGCATGAATTCAGGGGTGTTTGGAGCAGGCTGCATGAGCATTCCAGCGATCAGAAAAAAGGGCCAGTACGATTAAACGTATTTGGCAGGGGAAGAAGGACTCGAACCTTCGAATGCCGGAATCAAAATCCGGTGCCTTAACCAACTTGGCGACTCCCCTACACGGGTTAACTGCTGAAACAGCAGCCAACCGATCAACTATCGCTGAATGCCCAACCTTGCAAAGGGTGGGCTTCCATATTGCTGCAAAGGCGAACCAGAAAGTGGTCAGGGACCGTTACTTTCATGGTGCTGTCCAAGCAATGGGCAAACACGGCACTCCCAGAACCCGTCATTCTGGCTTGGAATCCGGCTTGGTTGAGAGCCTGAATGGCTTGATCAACACCGGGGCACAATGCCTGCGCAACGGGTTGCAGATCGTTATGACCGAAGTCGTATGTCTCTGCAGCAAAGACCGATATTGTAGCAGCGTTTGTATCGCGTTTGAGGTCGGGGTGCGCAAAAATTCGAGAAGTTTCGATGCCTTGAGGTGGCTTGAGCACCCAAAACTGGGCAGCGGGCAGTGCGATGGGGGTGATTTTTTCTCCCACGCCCTCGACCCAAGCATTGCGACCGCGCAGGAAAAAAGGCACATCGGCGCCCAGTTGAAGTCCCAGCTTTTCCAGCTGGGGCAGCCTCAGGTTCAGGCCCCACAAGCGGTTGAGCGCCAGCAGACAGGTGGCTGCATCAGAGGAGCCGCCGCCCATACCCGCTTGCGCTGGGATTTGTTTTTCAACCGCAATGTGCGCGCCCTCGGTGCAGCCGGTGTGGCTTTGAAGCAGACGCGCGGCACGGGTGATCAGATCTTGGGCGGGCAGTGCGATCGTGAGGTCTTCTCGGCTGATGTTGCCACCAGACCGCTTTTCAAAGTGCAGCGTGTCGCACCAGTCGATCAGCATGAAGACCGATTGGAGTTCGTGGTACCCATCGGGGCGGCGGCCCGTGATGTGCAAAAACAAATTCAGTTTGGCCGGGGCGGGCACATCGTGCAGCGATTTCATGGCTGGATTATCGCCACAGGTTGGCGGTGACCAAAAACCGTCAGCTCAGCGGTCCAGTGCGATGCGCAGCACCGCGCCGGGGCTGGGTTCGCGACGCTCTGCACTGATGCGGCCCTGGGCGTGGGCCGATAAATCGACTTGCCAGCCGGGAGCCTCGGCCTTGCGGCCCGCCAGCCACTCGAACAAAGCCGCAATTGGCAGTTCGGTACCAGTCAAGCGAGCGCCCAGTCTTTGCAGGCTGGTGCTTTCCACCTGTTGCTGGCCTTGAGTCAAACGTGCGCCTTGGGACGTCCATTCCAGACGAGCCAAGGTCGTGCCGATGGGGCTGAGCAAGACCATCTCGCCAGCTTGGGCCGAGCCTTGCAGCTCGAAACCGGCACTGAGGGATTCAGGCGGTTTCTTGAGCACCTGTATGGCCATGCGCCCGGACCAATAGGCGTTGGCGTCCACGGGCGTCATCCGGGGGCTAGCGCAGCCTGCGGCCAGCAAAGCACAGGACAAGGCCAGCGCCAAAACCCGTCGCCGTACGTTGAAGGTGGGCACTTTGGAGCGTTCGCTGGGCTTCATGGCTTGAACTGGAAGCGCTTCATGGTCTCGACCAAGGTGTCGTTATCGGCCTTGAGCAGCAAACCTTCACGCCAAATCGCTCCAGCTTCCTGGCGTTGGCCCATGACCCACAGCACCTCACCCAAATGGGCTGCAATTTCGGCGTCGGGGCGGGCTTTGTAGGCGGCTTGCAAAATTTGAAGGGCCTCTGCATGTTGACCCTGGCGAAACGCCACCCAACCCAGGCTGTCCTGAATGTAGGCATCGTCCGGGGCCAACTTCAAGGCCTGCGTGATCAGTTGGCGGGCTTCATTCAAACGGATGTTGCGATCGGCCAGTGAATAGCCCAAGGCATTGAAGGCCTGGGGGTCTTCGGGTTTGCGCTCCATCAGCTCGCGCAACACACTTTCCATCTCATCAAAGCGTTTGAGCTTTTCGTTGACCATGGCCATCTCCGACATCAAGTCGGTGTTTTGCGGCTGCTCATTCAAAGCTCGCTTGAGCAAGTTGTAGGCCTCATCCACCCGCTTGTTGTCGCGCAGCCATATGGATTGGACCAGGGTCTTGCGCGTGGCCTGCTCGGCATTGGTGGTTTTGATTTGCGCCAACACCTGGCGTGCTTCCTCCATGCGGCCTTGCTGTGTGAGCAGGTCGGCGCGGCGGCTGGCCAGTTTGATGGGGTCTGCATCGGCTGGGACTTGGGCCAGCCATTGCTCGGCTTGGGGCAGTTGGCCTTGGCGCTGTGCCATTTGGGCCAGCGCCATCAAGGCCTCGGCCAGTCGGCTTTGAACTTCCTTGTCTTGACTGGCCTGCGCCAGTTCCACGTGTTTGCGCAGTTTTTGTTCGGCCTGGGCCAGCTGGCCAGTTTCCTGCAGCAGCAAACCATGTACCAGCCAGCCATCGGCAAAAGAGGGGTGCTCTGCGTTTAAGCGCTCAAGTTGACGCAAGGCTTGGGCTTGCTGGGGCAGGCCGATCAGGTGCCGGGCATAGCCTAGTCGCAATTCGGGCTGCACCTGGCCTTGCATGGCTTGGTTCAGCAAGGGCGTCATCTCGGCCGCGGCTGCACTGGCCAGGCTCAGCGCCAGGATCAGGGGGCCGGTAGCTGATGCATCGGACGCGTAGCCCTGGCGCGTGGCTTCGACCGCCAAACTCAGTTGCCCGGCTTCGCGCCGCATGCGCCCTACGGTGGTCCAGGCCGCAGCGGCGGTGCTGCCTTGTTTCAAGGCCGAAGCCAGTGCTTTTTCGACCGTGTCGGCGGCGGCTTTCTTGTCTTGTACACGGGCAAACACGCGGGGTACCGACGCGATGGCTGCATTTTGTTCGGCTGCGGGCAGCTCCAGGATCGAGACGCTCAGGGCTTGCCCTGCCTCGTCCACCCGGTTCAGGGCCAGCAAAATTTGCAAAATGTACCGGTTGGCTTCAGTGGCTTTGGGGATGGCGCTCTTCCAGGCCTGTGCCGCTTGCAAAGCCGATTCGCCCGAACGCGATTGCAAGGCCAGATCAACGGCGCGTTGGAACAGCGCTGGATCTCGGGTTTTGCGCGCCGCATCCAGGATGAAGGAAAAACCACTGCCCGGCGAGCCACTGCGCACGTTCAATTCGCCCAACAAAACTTGGTAAAACAGTGCCGCATCAAGCGCAGATTGCGGCACGGTGCCTTGGTCGACGGTCGGGGGGGTGTTGGATTGGGCTGGCGTGGCCGGTTGCGCCCAAGCGCTCCAGACGCAAGATGATATGAGGGCGAGTCGAAACCAGAATTTCATGGCTTCATCATAATCTAGCCATGCGCTCGCGCGAACCGTGCGGCACAAGTCCCTTATTGCCCCAGAGCCCATGCCCGAACTCCCCGAAGTTGAAGTCACCCGCCGCAGTTTTGCCGACCGCATCGCCTCGGCCCAAATTCTGGCGCTGCACATGGGCAAGCCCCTTCGCTGGCCTTTGGGTGTGCCTGCTGCCAGCCTGGTGGGGCGTCAAATCTGGGGCGTGCGCAGACGCGGCAAATACCTGCTGCTGGACTTGGACCAAGGCCTGCTGCTGGTGCACCTGGGCATGTCAGGCAGCTTGAACTTTGCCCCCACCCAGCCAGAAGCCGGCCCGCACGACCACATGGACTTGGTGACCGACCGGGGCGTGCTGCGCCTGCACGATCCGCGCCGCTTTGGGGCGGTGGTTTGGGCTCCGGGTGAAGACACACCCCAAGCGCAAAAGCTGCTGGGTCGACTGGGTGTGGAGCCCTTGAGCGCCCAGTTCGATGTGGTGGCTTTTGCCCAGGCCCTCAAAAAACGCCAGTCGGCCATCAAGCAGGTTTTGCTGGCGGGCAACGAGGTCGTGGGCGTGGGCAATATTTATGCATCCGAAGCCTTGTTCATGGCAGGTATTCGTCCCACCACCAAAGCCTCACGTTTGTCCAAACCCCGAGTGGCCCGTTTGCATGCGGCCATCGTGCAGGTGCTGACCCGTGCAGTAGAGCAGGGCGGCAGCTCGCTCAAGGATTTTGTGAATGCCGAGGGCCGCACCGGCTACTTTCAACTCGAAGCCGCGGTGTATGGCCGTGCCGCCGAGCCCTGCCGGGTATGCACCACACCCATCAAGTCCATGCTGCAAGGTCAGCGCACCACTTTTTACTGCCCCACATGCCAGAAGCCGTGATGACTTTGCCCGAGGGGTTTGCCCGCCGCATGGTGGATTGGCAGCGGTTGCACGGCCGCCAAAGCCTGCCCTGGCAAAACACCCAAGACCCTTACCGCGTTTGGCTGTCCGAAATCATGTTGCAGCAAACACAGGTGAGCACGGTGCTGGACTACTTTCCCCGGTTTCTGGGGCGTTTTCCGGATGTGGCGGCTTTGGCCGCTGCGCCGCAAGACGATGTGCTGGCGCTGTGGAGTGGCCTGGGTTACTACAGCCGGGCCCGCAACCTGCACAAGTGCGCCCAAGAGGTGATGGGGCGTTTTGGCGGGGCCTTTCCGGGCCGCGCCGAAGACCTGCAAACGCTGCCCGGTATTGGTCGATCGACCGCAGCGGCCATTGCGGCCTTTTGTTTTGGTGAGCGTGCCGCCATTTTGGATGGCAACGTCAAGCGTGTGCTGACCCGAGTGCTGGGCTATGGCGCGGACTTGGCTGTGGCCAAAAACGAAAAAACCCTTTGGGCGCTGGCGCAAGAGCTTTTGCCCGCGCAAGCGGCCGACATGCCGCGCTACACCCAGGCCCTGATGGACTTGGGGGCCACCGTGTGTTTGCCGCGCAAAGCGCAGTGCGAGGCCTGCCCAGTCAGCCTGGTGTGCCAAGGCAAAGCACAAGGCGAGCCGCTGGCCTATCCCGTCAAAACCCGCAAGCTCAAGCGCAGCAGCGCTACCTTGTGGTTGCTGTGGGCGGTCAATTCACAAGGCCAGGTGTGGCTGCAAAAGCGTCCAGATACGGGCATTTGGGCGGGCTTGTTCAGCTTGCCGGTGTTTGACTCTGAGTTTGATTTGCTGGCTGCTTGGGCGACGGGGCGAGACCCGCAGTACGTCGCGCCGTGGAAGCATGTGCTGACCCACCGCGATTTGCATTTGCATCCGGTCCAAATGACCGGGTCAGCGAAGTCTAGTCCTGCTTGTGACGGTCAATGGGTGGACGCCGATGCGTGGCCTGCGATGGGCTTGCCAGCGCCGATTCGGGCTTTGTTGGCTGCTTAAAAGAGATGGATCCCGCATCAAGTGCGGGAGGACAGTCATTCGCTTTCAGGTGCGGGATGACAATTATTCAGTTTCAAGTGCGGGATGCATGTCATTCAGTTGTCACCCCGGGCGAAGACCCGGGGTCCAGGCTGTTTGTATTTGGCCAGAGGCAAAAGCCAAAACTCTTAAACCGCGTCCAGCTCCCGATGCCGCTTGAGTGTGAGCCAGTGGGTGCCGAAATTCTGGGCCAGTTGTTCGACCATGAACACCGATCGGTGTTGACCCCCGGTGCAGCCAATAGCCACGGTCACGTAGCTGCGGTGGTCGCGCTCGATGGCAGGGATCCAGTGTTTCAAAAAACCTTCGATCTGCAATTGCATCTGCACAAATTCTTCGGACTGGCGCAAGTAGGCTTGCACCGGCTCGTCACGTCCGGTCAGCGGTTTCAGTGCGCTTTCGTAATGCGGGTTGGGCAGCATGCGCACGTCAAACACGTAGTCAGCGTCGGTTGGGATGCCGCGCTTGAAGCCAAACGATTCAAAGACCAGTGTCAATTGGGCAGTGGGGGCGCTGACCAGGGATTTGATGTAGGTTTGCAATTGCGCCGAGCGCAGCAAGCTGGTGTCGATGACGTGGGCGCGTTCGCGCAAGTCAGCAAGTAACTCTCGTTCGAACTTGATGGTTTCAAACAAGGCTTTGTCGCTTTGGGGTTTGTTGCCACCCGACAACGGGTGTTTTCGGCGTGATTCGGAGTAGCGGCGCTGCAAGGTGTCCGAGTGGGCGTCCAGAAACACCGACTTGACGGTCATGCCCATGTCGCGCAACAAGTTCATTTGCTCGGGCATCAGGTGCAGTGAATTGGCACTGCGCACGTCAATTGCAATCGCCAGGAGATGTTCTTTTTGCTGCTGCTCCAACTTGACAAAAGGGATCAGCAGCTCGGGTGGCAGGTTGTCCACGCAGTAAAAACCTGCGTCTTCGAGCGCGTGAAGCGCCACCGATTTGCCGGAGCCTGACATGCCGGTGATGAGGATGATGTCCATGTTCAACCTTGTGCGGCTTTTCGGTTTGCGGGTTTCAGGGGGGCAGCGCCCAGCATTTCGCGGGCGTGTGCCAAGGTGGTGGCGGACAATTTTTCGCCACTCAGCATGCGGGCGATCTCGCTCACGCGCTCTTCGCCATTGACGCCGCGCACCTGACTGCTGACCTGGCCCTTGGCTGCGGCCTTGCTCACCAGCAGGTGGTGGTCTGCACAGGCAGCCACCTGGGGCAGGTGAGTCACCGCCAGCACCTGGCGGTGTTGGCCCAGTTGTTTCATGAGGCGGCCCACGGTTTCGGCCACAGCACCGCCCACACCCGAGTCCACTTCATCAAAAATCAAGGTGCCCGCTTCACCCAGTTCGCTGGTGGTGACTGCAATGGCCAGCGCGATGCGCGAGAGCTCGCCACCCGAGGCCACTTTGCCCACGGGCCGGGGCGTGCTGCCTTCGTGTCCGGCAACCAAAAAGCTGACTTCTTCGAGGCCATGCTGTGCGGGAGCGTCCAGGGTTTGCAGCTGCACCTCAAAGCGGCCGCCTTGCATGCCCAATTGCTGCATGGCGCTGCTGACGGCTTGGGCTAAGGGCTTGGCCGCCTTTTGGCGTTGTTGAGAGACGGTTTTGGCCGCTTGCAGACAGGCTTTGTGGGCAGCTTGTTCAGCTTTTTGCAGGCTGTCCAGGTCGGCTGCAGCATCGAGCTGGGCCAGCTCTTGGCGCCAGGATTGCAAACTCAGGGGCAATTCGTCGGGTGTTTTTTTGTAGCGCCGGGCCAGCGACAGCCACAGACCCATGCGCTCGTCCAGTTGGGCCAGGTGCTCTGGGTCCAAATCTGTTTTTCGCAAATAAGCGTGCAGGCTGTGGGCCACGTCTTCGGCCTGGGCCTGAGCAGATACCAGCACCTCGGCCAGGGCCTTGAACTCGGGCTCATACTGCCCAAGTGATTGCAGCGTCTGGATGGCGCGGGTCAGTTGGCGCAGCGCGCCGCCGTCGCTGTCGCTGTCACCGCCTTCGAGCAGTACCGTACTTTGGTTGGCCCCATCAATCAAGGCCTGCGCATTGGCCAATCGGCTGTGCTGGCTGCTCAGCTCTTGCCATTCGTCCACTTGCGGGTTCAGTTTTTCCAGTTCGCCGATTTGCCAGGCCAGGCGTTCGCGTTCGTTGGCCAATGTGCTTTGCGCTTGGTGGGCATCGGCCAGAGATTGCTGGGAGTGCCGCCAGGCTTGCCAAGCGGCTTTGAGCGGGCGGGTGTCGGTACCCGCATAGGCATCGAGCAAACCGCGCACCGCGTCGGGACGGGTCAGGCTTTGCCAGGCGTGCTGGCCATGGATGTCCAGCAACTGCTCGCCCAGTTCGCGCAGTTGGGTGGCGGTGGCGGGGCTGCCATTCACCCAGGCGCGGCTTTTGCCCGCGGTGTCCACTGTGCGGCGCAACAACAAATTGACGCTGGCTTCGAACCCGGCATCCTCGAGCCAAGCCTGAATGCGTGGTGTGGGTTCAAATTCGGCGCAGACCTCGCAGCGGCTGGCACCTTCACGCACCACGCTGGCTTCGGTGCGGGCACCCAAGGCCAGTTGCAAAGCGTCGATCAAAATGGATTTGCCCGCACCCGTCTCGCCGGTCAATACGCTGAAGCCTGAGCTCAAGTCCAGCGACAGTTCGTGCACGATCACAAAGTCGCGCAGGGTGATATGCGTCAATGCCATGGCTCAATCGCCCCCATTCCAGTGCATTTTTTTTCGCAAGGTGTCGAAGTAATTCCAGCCCGCCGGGTGCAAAAAGCGCACTTTGTGCTCCGAGCGATTGACCACGATCCGGTCACCCAAAATCAAATCTGCCAACGATTGCATGTCAAAGTTGGCGCTGACGTAGCGCCCGGACACGATTTCGATGCTGATCTCGCTGGACTCCGGCAACACGATGGGCCGGTTGGACAAAGTGTGCGGGGCGATCGGGGCCATGACCCAGCCGCCAATGGCCGGGTGCATCAAGGGCCCGCCGACCGAGAGTGAATAAGCCGTTGAGCCTGTGGGTGTGGCAATAATCAGGCCGTCAGCACGTTGGTTGGACACAAAGTGACCATCGACCTCGACCCGCAGTTCCACCATGCCCGAGGTGCCGCCCCGGTTGACCACCACATCGTTCATGGCCAGCGCACTGAAAACGCAGCGCTGGTCGCGAACGACCCTGGCTTGCAGCAAGCTGCGGTCTTCAGCTTGGTAATGGCCCTGCAGCATGGGCTGCAGCACATCTTGATAACTTTGCAGCGGGATGTCGGTGATAAAGCCCAGTCGCCCCTGGTTGATGCCCATCAAAGGCAGGCCGTAGCGCGCCATCTGGCGGCCAATGCCCAGCATGGTGCCATCGCCTCCGATCACCAGGCCCAGATCGCACTGCGCGCCGATCTCGCCCATCTCCAGCACAGGGTATTGGTTCAGACCCGTGTGCAAGGCGGTTTCCCGGTCCAACACCACGTCGCAGCCTTGGCGCGTCAAGAACTGGGCCACGTCGTCCAGGGCGCGGCGTGAACTCTCCAGCGCCCCACCATGCGCGGTGGTGTGGTATTTGCCAAAGAGTGCAACGTGACGGAACTTGGATCTCATTCTTAAATTACATCATTAAAATGGCCACATGCTAGATGATCGTGCCAAGTTATTGCTCAAAGCCCTGGTGGAACGCTACATTGCGGACGGCCAGCCTGTGGGCTCGCGCACGCTCTCCAAAGCCTCGGGTCTGGATTTGTCACCCGCCACCATCCGCAACGTGATGTCCGACTTGGAAGAGCTGGGCCTGATCGCCAGCCCCCACACCTCAGCTGGGCGCATCCCCACCAGCCGGGGCTACCGCTTGTTCGTGGACACCATGCTCACGGTGCAGCGCGATGGCCTGGACACCCCGGCGCTCACGCCCGACCAGCCCCAAAAAGTGATCGCCAGTGCCGCCAATTTGTTGTCCAACCTGTCGCATTTTGTGGGCGTGGTGATGACACCGCGCCGGGCCTCGGTGTTCCGGCACATCGAGTTTTTGCGCCTGTCCGAGCGCCGTTTGCTGGTCATCATCGTCTCGCCTGAAGGCGATGTGCAAAACCGCATCCTGTTCACCGAGACCGATTACTCGCAAAGCCAACTGATCGAGACGTCCAATTTCCTGAACAGCCACTACGCCGGCATGGCCATTGAGCAAGTGCGCAGCCGGGTGCAGCAAGAGCTGGTCAGCCTGCAAAGCGAAATTGCCACGCTCATGCAAGCAGCCGTCCAGGTGAGCACCGAAGCCCTGGCCGAAGACCAGAACGAGGTGGTCATTGCAGGTGAACGCAACTTGCTGTCGGTGAGCGACTTTTCCAGTGACATGGGGCATTTGCGACGGGCCTTTGACCTGTTTGAACAAAAAACCCAGCTCATGCGCTTGCTGGACGTGTCCAGCCAGGCAGAAGGCGTGCGCATTTACATCGGCGGCGAAAGCCAGATCGTGCCCATGCAAGAGTTGTCAGTGGTCAGCTCGCCTTACGAGGTGGATGGCCAGATTGTGGGCACCTTGGGCGTGATTGGCCCGACCCGCATGCCCTATGACCGGATGATCCAGATCGTCAATATCACCTCTCGCCTGGTCAGCAATGCGCTGAGCCAGTCCAAATAGGCCCCTGCATCCCACTACAATCATGGCTCAGGTGGGGGCGTTAGCTCAGTTGGTTAGAGCAGAGGACTCATAATCCTTTGGTCGACAGTTCAAGTCTGTCACGCCCTACCATTTATCACCCGCGAACTGCTCTCTACGACGTTCGTGCATCGCGCTGAGGCCCAGTATTGGCGCCATTCCTGAAAAAGTCTCTTGGCCGTGGATGGCCGAGAAATCAGGAGTGGCCCATTTTTTCGCGCCGAAATCTCTCTCTTTCTCTGTTTTCTCTTGGTCGCGTCCAAGAGAAGAATCGAGGTTTGATGCGGGTTATGGCCGGACAGTTTGACTTAAATTTTGGTAGTCATGCTTGACTAGATCGACGCGGATTTTGAGTCTGGAATGAGTTCCTGAGTATCTAAGTATGAATGGGAAAATCTGGCCGGGAGCGGCCGTTCCCTCCAAGCTCGTTAACATTTCGCTTGCAATCCATCGTCGGTACACGCGTCGGCCGCTACGATTTGAAATGGCCCATCAGTCAATCTGCAGGTCAGGATATTGAGTGCGGTAACAGCGCCAACAAACAATCCGTCAGGGAACTGTGACCGTCCTACGATGACCATAAGCATTGCTTTGAGCTCGTGTTGTGACTGGTTGAAAATTTCTAGCGCTTTACGAATGTCAGTATTTGATGGAGTGGGACATTCTTCTGGGTGAGTGTGCCAGTCCCCAATGTAGTGAAGCCCATTCTCAAAGAGGCGTGCGATGTCTTGGCGTTCAGTGTCTCGGTCTGGCCAAAAGCCAAATCTTGTGCGGCGCGAGCGGCCACTCGTTACGGTCGCGACTTCGATCACAATCACGCCCTCCGTGAAACGCGCAAAAAGCTGGCCCCCAATTTCTTTCGCTAGAAAGGTGCGCTGCCTGTTGCTGGACAGCACATCGAGACAGGAAGTGCTGAACACGTACGCTTGACCTTGAAAGTCATACTTCACAGTAGATCTTCCAAATCAAATGACGAATTGATAGCGACGACAGTCGCCGAATTCATTGATGCGGGATAGCCAGTTAGGTTTTAGCGACAGGCTATTACGGGAAAACTCGTTTACATCGCCAACCCAAACACGATGTACAGAGTTACTCATGCGTCCCAAAAGCGCGTCAAGCGCGAGTTCGCCAATGAGAGCGGTGCTGTTGAGCGAACTGAGCGATGAATAGGGCTGATAAAACGCCCCACAAGACGGCTCCCTAGGTAGCTCAAGTGCAGTATCCAAATCCACCACTGGCTCGGCTAGAAGGCCTCGTTCATCAGTGATGTCACATAGCCTTCGGCTGGCTGGGTAGCAAAAAACTGCATGCGCAGCAGTTCCAAACGGCTCCATCCATCCAAAAAGGACCGGCGGCATATCGTTTGTGGACATAAGTGCGTCAAGGTGATGGTTGCTCGCAGGCTCTCCAGTCACCGAAATCACGAGGTCAGCCCCTACAAGCTGAGCAAGATGTTTCTGAATCCAATCCTCCCACTTGGAGGTTACTCCTGATACTTCCGCATCTGGGAAGCTGCGCTTGATTAATGATTCAAGTGCGACAGCCTTGGCATACCCTACGTCGTGGCCTCCTAGCACGTGCCGTCCCACGTTTTGCCAGGACAGTACATCGGCATCAACCAAGGTTAGTTTACCGACCCCTGCCTGCGCAAGGTGTACCGAGATCTGTCCGCCGATGGCTCCACAGCCAATGACGACGACGTGAGAAGACTTCAGGCCTGCAGCTGTTTCTCCGGCGGTTCGGTTGTGGAGAAACTCGCGGTGAACTTCAGTCACCTTAAAGTGAGGGAATCGATTTGGAACAAGGCGGAGCGCCTGGAGACGAGAGCGCAGTTTGCCCTGTGAGCCTTGGCGAAAGCCAGGTATCCCAGAGTGCTTGAGGCCCGGCATCCGTACCTGCTTTGGGGCAAGCAGCATGGCACCCAAGTACACGCGAGCGTTTTCATGTTCGAACGTCAGAACGATTGGAAGACTCTTTCTAGCTCGCCACCGAGACACTGCCATCGAAAGTTCTGCTGAAGCACCAGCGCCTTCAACCAGACTGATGAGGTCTTTCATCGTCAACGGATACTGCTCCGGGTGAAGAGGCGCATCGAGCTGAACAATCAGAGCGGGTTCAAACGTCCCTGCATAGCGACGTTGACCTGACTTTGCCCAGGAGTTGAGTACATCTTTGGAGCTGGCTATTACAAAGTGTCCGCTAGCTTTGTCAACTGCGGAGGTCCAGACGCGATGGCCTGATGGTGGTCGCTCTGCCAGCCATGCTGCAATGGTGGTGTGCTCAATTAGGCTCCAATAGCTTTGAGCCTCGCGGTAGAAGTCGTTCTCGTTCTTACGAGTCTCCCCCTCCTCAAGAAGAGTCACCGCCTCGCCCACCAGTTGAGTGACGTGAGCAATGCCGACAGGTAGTGTGAAGGAGCTACCGGTCGGGACCATGCAGAGATAGCCATCGCTTTCGACGTGGGGGTACGAGATTCCATTGACGGCATTTGGAAGCGCCAGCAAGGGGAGCGACCATGGAAACTTCTCGTCGATCGCGACCAAAAGGTCGCGAGGTTCGATTGGCAAGGCGTCTGGGAGGCGCCACCCCGCAACTAGTCCGCGTCGGGTGGGAAAACGCTTCTTTAGAGTCTCTATGTCCACCGAAGACGCGGTGGGCCACCAGCCCACAAGTGCCGTGTGAAGTTGTTCCGCAGCTTCTAACTGGCCGGGGGTATCAGGCATACTGGCCTGTACCTCCTCTTTTATCGACTGGCTGCTTGGGCACTGCTGGCGGCTTCCCAGAGTTTCCCGACCCACTGTCATCCTCAAGTTCCTTGATTCTCTTGTCCCAATAGTCTGTGAAGAAAACCGACTTCAGGGCCTTAAGTGCCATCAGTTCATCACAGTCGGCGCGCTCAATTTTTGAGAATTCGTCGATGGCGACTTTTAATTCATCGCGCATTTTTCGAACTCTTGAAAGAGACTGCTCAGTTGTGATTTCCTCTCTGGGGTCAACGGGGCGAAAGACGGTTTCTTGTAGTAACAAACGATTCCGTATTGCCCGCATTACAGCCAGCAATGCTTGGTCATCTCTGTCAATCCAGCCTTGATGCGGGTACGCCTCATTAGCAAGAACGGAAATGATGAAGCCGCTGGGCATTGCCCAAGAGCTTCGACTCTTCGACCAGAACTTAAGCAGTCGAACCATGCGCCGAAGCTGGCGACCATTGGTGTTGTCTGGACTCTTACTGGTGACCGAGTCATTGAACCAGTTTGTGATGTCTTCTGGGGCTGATGCTTTCCACTCTCCTGCCGATGCAAGTTCCTTCCTGGTTTTGCCGTCTTCTTCATAGGTACGATAAACGGGAATATCCACGTGAAACCCGTCGTTGTAATAAACACGGACGCAGTTCTTCCGGACTTCCGGGGGGGTGTTGAACTCGTCTTTGGCCGAGAGCGCTTTGCACACCATCTCCTTCGCCTCATTAGCCGACTTATCGCCATCCCTCGAGCCCTTCAGAGATGAGCGGGAAAACACAGCGCCGTCATCAATATCGGAGGTGTCAACTTCTGACTGCACCATGGTGTGCATCGCATAGGAGCCTTGCTGCACGAACTCATCTGGCTGAGGGTCTTCATTTGCGGTGAGTCCATTTCTGAGACGTTTTCTGTTGGCTTCTCGGCGGTCTCTGGCGGTCTGTAGTGATGCGTCATCAACGAAAACACGCGCGTTGTGAAAGTCGGTCAAGTGCTTATTGCCGTTGTAGCTCATTGCTGTTCATCCTTTAGCCGATTCAAGTTTGAGAACATTTCCAAGACCATAGCGTGCTCAGCGCTTGACTGTGGCGAATTGGTCAGCGCACTGATGTTTAGGTCTGTCGCTCTTTGGCCGAGCATTTCGAGTACATCGAGTGACTTGTTGTCGTTTGCATCGAGAGCCAGGTGTTTTGACTCATCCCCAGAGACATGGGGCTCAATCAACCGATGGAGAGATACACGATCGCTCATGGCTTGAACAATCTTGCTGGCTAGGTAGGGATACACAGAGGCTTGTGCCTCCAGGGACAATGTCACGATGTCGCTTCCACCACGCCATTGCCAAGAACCTCGAGATGCATCAGCCGATTCCAAAGTTTTTGCCTTGTTGCCAGCACATGTGCCAACTGACAGAATTTCAATTTTTTGACCTGGTGCAGAAAATTCGAGTGCCTCCACCAAGCCTACTAGGACTGGGTTGTTTCCCCATAGCCCGCCGTCCACGAACAGGTGCGGCGCTGTTACACCTGTATTCGGCGACTTGACTGCGTGCATCGGGAAGAATACCGGTGCAGCCGCAGATGCCATGCATACATCAATCAGTTTGTAGTTGTTATCACGTGTAAGTCGTGCGCCGTGTGGAGTCTTAAATACCCAGGCTTTTTGTGACGCTGCGTCGATAGTTGGAATGCAAATTGCTATTTTCCGACGCTTGTACATCTGCTCAAGAGTTTCTTCCTTGAGAACTGACAGGAGCGCGGTGCGAAGTGGAGTGGATACGTTCGCAGGTGTAAACAAGTTGTGGACTATCCATCCCAACGTCCGTAGCTTCGTGCTGAAGCAACCGTCTTGCAGCGGCATCGGCCGTTGAAAAATCGAAATTGCATTCCCTCTGTATAGGTGAGTCACGTCTTCTAAAGCAACCCCTGCAGCAAGCGCTGTGGCCAATATTGAGCCTGTGCTAGTCCCAACTATGAGGTCGAAGTTGGCTCCCAGGTCGAGACGGCCCTCATGATTTTTTCCATTCATGCGCGCCACTCGAACAGCCATTTGCTGGAGGACGGTCGCGGTGTATAGGCCCCTAATGCCGCCACCATCTAGGCATAAAACACGATAAGGCTTAGTGGTCATAATTAACTTCAAATATCCAGAAATTAACTTTTCACAAGATTTTTACTTCAACCTCAATTGCATACAGTTTGGTCTGTCAATGTCATGACGCGTCATCAACTTACCCTATGGGTACTGTGTCGATGAACGGATGCTCCACCCCAAGAAAGCAATCGTGCATCCAGACAGACACAAGTGTAGGCTCATAATCGTCTATTCTGCTAGATCCCATGGATAGTGAATTTAACGTTTGATCCGTCCCGAGCTATTTCTGTTCACGGCTGAAGATGCCCTGCAAACCAGTAGTCTGGGTTGTAATTGGCTACTGTCCGTACAAAGGAACCCAAATGTCCACCTTCGCCAACCAGCTCAAAAGCGAAATCAGCCGACTCGCCAAGAAGGAAGTCCGAGCTGAAACCCAAGCCTTGAAGAAGGCATCGGCACAGTACCGAAGCGAAATCGCTGCGCTCAAACGCCGCGTTGCCGGACTGGAAGCCCAGATCAAGAAGCAGGGCAAGGGCGTAGCCCGTGCGAAACCTGCAGAAAATGCAGATGAAGAATCTGGCACTTCACTTCGGTTCCGCGTGGCGGGCTTTGCAGCTCTGCGCAAAAAACTGAACATCAGCGCAGCTGAGATGGGCAAGCTGCTGGGCGTGTCTGCCCAGAGCGTGTATCACTGGGAAGCAGGCAAAACCAAGCCCCGGGCCAGTCAATTGGCCGCTATTGCCGCAGTGAGAAAATTGGGCAAGCGCGCAGTCGCCGCCAAGCTGGGCGAGTCTGCTGAAGCTTGATTTTCAAAATACCAATTCAATACCCAGGAGAAACTGAATGAACAAGACTGAACTGATTGAAGCAATCGTCAAAGAAACCGAATTGTCGAAGGCTGCTGCCGCCCGCGTCCTCAATGCCGTGCTCGACACCATCGTCAAAACGGTGGCCAAGAAGCAGGACGTCCAGCTGATCGGTTTTGGCACCTTCAAGGCAGCCAAGCGCGCTGCCCGTACCGGCAAGAATCCCCGCACTGGTGAGAAGCTGAAGATCGCAGCGGCCACCGTGCCCAAGTTCAGCGCAGGTGCCAGTTTCAAGGCTGCCGTGAACAAAAAGAAGTGATCTGACTTGCTCAGATGTGCGGCCCTTCGGGGCCGTTTCAGTTTGCGATGGCCTGAAACTTTTCGTGCTGCTCATTCCAGAGGACCGGGATGGGGTGCTTGGTGAACCAGTGCAGGTTCAGCCCCTTGGGGTGGGTGCCTTGAAGAATGCTGTCGATGATTTTGGGATCCAGCAGCGTCAAACGCATGCACTCATTGACCGTGGCCTGATCCAGGCCTTCCTGCCGGGCAATTTCAACGCCACTGCGAACGATGCCCTCATCGATCAGCCGCTGCCAGTAAAAGGCTCGGGTAAGCCCTTCAATTAATTTGGTGTCGGGCAGCTTGACAAACTCCTTGATCGCCTGCGCAGCGTTTTCCGGTGGCTCAACCACGCTGCGTCCACCGCGCTTGACGAACTTCAAGGGAATGAATGTGCTGAACTCCACAGGAGTTGAGGTGTTGGCCACGCCGTTGCTCACCGACTGTGCGTTATTCATGCGGTCTCCAATTCAAGCAGTTCATATTCAAGCTTTTCATATCCGGCCAGGTTCTTGGGCGGCACGCCGATCAGTGCTCCCCAGGCTTCAAATCGCCAATCAACATGCAAGCCCTCCGGTGCAACCGTAATGCGCTTGATGAGTGTGCGCACGATGTCTTGTTTGGCCTGCGTGGCCAACTGGTCCCACAGGCCAGCTGTGTTTTTGAAGAACAGCACCATGGCTTCAGGTTCGGTCAGATCAGGGTTGATCACGCAAATCTGCTGCCAGCAGTTGTGGACCATCTGACCTGATCGCAGCACTTCGAGCACCTTCTCCAGCACGGACTTCTCAATGCCCGCTGCAGGCAGATTGGCAAATTCCACGGTGCCAGCCCCCATCTTTTGGTTCTTGTTGACCACGTAGTAGCGGTACAACTTGCCGGTGGTCTTGCGGGTGGCCATCGGCAGGTAGAGGTCTCCATCGGGCGTGAACATCATCCCCCGCAGCAAGAAGCCATGCCTGCATTTCTGTCCAAAGGTCTCACGAGCTCGATCCCGGCTGCTCTGGGTCATGATCTCTTGCACGCGGTCCCAGAGCGACTGATCAATCAGTGCTTCGTGCTGGCCTGGGTAGAAGTTGCCCTTGTGCCCAAGGTCACCGATGTAGAGGCGGTTGTGCAGGATGGTGTAGAGAGCCTGCTTGGTCAGTGGCTTGCCATTCTTGCTCCTGACTCCTTGCTCCAAGAGTTGCTTGACCATCAATGTGGTTGAGCGTGTGGCCACAAACGAGTCAAAGATCTGCCGCACCACCTGGGCTTCCTCTGGCACCGCGACCAGCTTGCGGTTGTCCACGCAGTAACCCATCGGGACTTGGCCACCCATCCACATGCCTTTGCGTTTGGAGGCCGCGATTTTGTCGCGGATGCGCTCGCCGGTCACCTCGCGCTCAAATTGAGCAAAGGAGAGCAGGACATTGAGCATCAGGCGCCCCATGGAGGTGGCCGAATTGATTTGCTGCGTGACGGAGCTGAAACTGGCCTTGTACCGATCAAAGAGCTGAATCATCTTGGCAAAGTCCGCCAGCGACCTTGAGAGACGGTCGATCTTGTAGACCACCACGATGTCGATCTTTCCGTCCTGGATGTCTCTGAGCAGTCGTTTGAGACCAGGGCGGTCCATATTCCCGCCTGTAAAACCAGGGTCCTCGTAGCTGTCCTCGACTGGCTCCCAG
Organism: Comamonadaceae bacterium; assembly: GCA_027486495.1. GTDB lineage: Bacteria > Pseudomonadota > Gammaproteobacteria > Burkholderiales > Burkholderiaceae_C > Limnohabitans_A. Next base: position 25,261 of record JAIXOZ010000039.1, read on the forward strand.
CCCTCCGAGCGCTGACTGGCAATGAAAGCGGCCCCAGCTTCCCGCTGGGCATCGATAGAGTTGAAGGTTTGATCCAGCCGCTCGTCTGAGGAGACACGGCAGTACACGGCGCATCGTTTGGGCGTGGGTTGTTGCGTCTCGCTCATGCCTTCTTGCCTTTCAAACCAAAGAAGGCGGGTCCGGACCATTGCGTGCCCGTGATCAGCTTGGCAATGGCCGACAAGCTCTTGTATTGATGGCCGTCGTATTCATAGCCGCCATAGGGCAGCACCGTGACTTTGTATTTCTTACCATCAAATTCACGCAAGAGCGTGGTGCCTGGCAGCACTGTCCGGGTGGATGGAGCGGCGGTCTTGATTTTCGAAAAGCGGGCGCCGTAGTCGGCCAGCATGTCGCGGGTGCCGGTGGGCAGCGCACCATAGGCCTGCTCTTGCAGCTTGTAGCCCAAGCGTGACTCGATGTGCGTGCGATTGGGCCGGGCAGGCCTGCGCACAAAGAATTGATCCCACAGTGCCCAAAGCTCGGGCATTTTCATGTTCGAGAGCGCGTGGAGTTTTTCGGAGATTTCGCTGGCGCGCAGGATGTCGCGCAGCGGCGGGGCGGTGTTTTTCAAGGCTGTGACTCCATATGAGTAGACGGGTTTGCATTGACGCTCTGGCAGGCATGGAAGTCGAGAAACTTGTCTCGATCAGTCGCATATACCCAACTGCTGTTGGCCTGCGTGAGGGACTGGTGTTGATCAACGACCGCTTGTGCGATCAAGTGAGCGATTTGCGCAAGGGAGAGGTACCCGCTTTTCTCGGCCGGGGAGCCTTTGGTGGTGGTTGGGAAGTGGTCCATTGAGGGGCTTTGATTGATCAAATCTGACCCCAGAAATCGTAGCCAAAACACCCAAATTCGAGTCTGTGTTTTAGAGGGCCATCAACACGCTACAGAGCACAAAGCCTCATGAATCCTGGCTTTTTGCGCAACTGCCCAGCAACCATGCTGCCTGCCGTGACGGTTTTGACAGATTTCTAAAAAGCTGTATATTTATCCAGCAATCCGGCAAAACTCATCCCAAGCCCCAGGTCTTCAGATCAGGGGGTTGAGACGCCTCATTGCCAAAACAAACAACAACAAAGGAGACAACGAATGAGCCGCACTCAGACCTACGCCGACATCTTGCTGAACCTGCCTGTCGACGACACCCTCAAAACCTTTATCGAGCGCCACGCCATGCCTTTACCCGAGGGCTGGATCTGGCATGACTCGATCCAAGCCTCCAAGAGTCTGGTTGGCTTGATTCAGCTGCATCCGAATGCCGCCATGCGTGACCGCATCGTGGCCGGACTGCACGCCAGCACGCTGCTGGCCCACCCCTTGGGCAAGCAGGCCATGTTTCAGGCTGCGGATGACCGGCAGACGGAATTGATGGGACTCATCGCTTGCAAGAACGACCTGCACCGGGGCTTCTGGCTCTACGTCCATCACCCGGCGCTGTTTGAGGCGGCGGCCGAGATCGAATACCTGGACCACCACGGTCAACAAGCTCAGCAGCACGACTTGGGCCTCAAGAGCACCATCAAGCGTGACGAGGAGTCGATCGCTGCATTCGGTGATGCCATAAAAGGCTTCTACCAGCGGGAGTTGGGATGTGGCGAGGTGTGCGTGGTCAATGTGTTGGACCGGGCGCGCGGTACGCAGTTAGTCTCCATTCACGCCAAGGACCTGGCCACGGCCAAGTTGGAGTTTGAGGGCAGTCAGCTGCAGCGTAGGGTAGGCAGTCCGAACATCCACATGGTGCTGGAATACGCCCAAGCCACCGGTGTGGCCCGCACCATCATTCGAGGCGGCGCCAAGTACCACGCCATGCTGTGTGAGGCCTTCGCCAAGCACCTGCTTGGTGTGGATGCCGATGCACAGCGGATCCTGACGCCGCGCCTGAACCTGTCCACGTTGCGCTTGGGGTTGAAAATTCCGCAGGCGATTGATGACGGATTTGTCGGATTGCAGGTAAAGAGCGTAACCGTGGTCAGTGGATGCGGACGACTTAAGATGGAATGTACGGCCAGTGCGTCCAGCGATCAACGCTGCGTGACGGAGCTGCTGCAGGACTACTTCGTTGCTGAGAACCCGCTCGCTCGTGGCTGGACGATTCAGGCTGCTGTTCTCAACTTCTATGTGGCGCCGATGCGGGGCAAAAGCCGCTGCCAGGTGGTCAGTGTGGAGATCACCAGCAAGGGGCGACTGAACCTGCACAAGTTCGATGAGAAGCTGCGTACCCAACTTGAGGGCTATCTGGTCCAGTTGGGCATCTTGAAGGCGCAGCAGGTCCTCAAGACCGGACGGGAGCAGGAGGAGCCTGCGACCATGGATGGCAGCTTGTTCGAGTGAGGTGTGAATGGAGTTGACCCTCAATCAGCAAGCCATCAGCTTGGCCGCTTTGATGTTCGTGCGAGGCAGCGCATCTTTTGAGAGCAGCCTGCACGATGAAGAAATTGCAGCGCTAAAGGTTCTCAAACAGGTGAAGGCCGTTGTGCCTGGTGTCGTCAACAGCCAGGATGCCCTGTGTGCTTTCTGCGGCCTTTACCGTGGCCCGATCTTCAGAACGGACGATGGGCTCATGGTGCAGTGTCCGGATTGTGGCCCGTTTGCGCTGGATCCGGCCAGCCAGCGCAGTTGGAGGTTGGACGACGAATGGCTGATCCGAAAGCTGCGCGGCGCATTGGACATTTCGCCGCACGCCACCACCACTCAAATCGTCGATGGCGTGTGGGACATTGGACGGTACAAGAAGCGGCCGGTGGTGCTGGCTCGCCGCATCGATCTGGTCGAGCGCCACGGATTGCGGATTTTTCATGGGCCTGAGCCACGCAGCCAAAGCTGGGTCATCACGCCACGGCCGTTGGTGCGACAACCGTTGGATCCGCTGGCGGGGATGGCTACTTGGTGGCAGCTCGAGGACCGGTTCGCCTTGCACGGTTTGGCATTGCGATTGCTCGATCCGGACCAGGGTGAAAAAGCCGATGCCCTGCAAGACGGCATCCCGAGCGTGGCTGTCCATGGGCCGTTCAGTGAAGATTTCGCCTGGGTGCACCTGGGGGACTGGCCGCACGGCCCCATTCGTTTGACCGATGCCCAGGCGAAACTTTTTGCGGCACTCTGGAAGCATCGGCACCAGGCGCAGTCTGCCGAGTTCCTAATGAGAGAAGCTGGACTGAGCAGTGAACGACCGATAGATGTCTTCAAGTTGAAAGCATCCAATCGTGGCGACCCTCGGTATGAGGGTCCGTTACAAGCTTATGAGCAGTTGGTTAGCAGGCAGCGAAGGCATGGCTTATATCGTTTGACACTTTAAGCAGCCAGAAACAACACAAAGCGATTGCCCTTAGGACATTTCGGCTCAGCCAAAATTGATGGTGAGTTGATCCTTGTGGCGGTCATGTTCCCAGTGAAACTCCGCCGCGAACAAATCCATCCTGTTGTTTAGTCATTGCCGTAGTCGGGCTCGTACTTAATCTCGATTTCCTTGGTCTCAATGAAGTCTTCGATGATTCCAGCGGCACTGACTGCCGCATCCCCAACCAAAGATAAGCCGCAAGTGGGGCAATGAAATTCTGAGGGGGAGAAAGCGCGCTCAATGATTTCGTAACCGTAGTCGGCCTCATCTTGATCTTCGGCCTTATCTTCCCACGTTAAGTCGCCTGCTGTCGTCCCCCAAGTCTTACATGCAGGGCATTCGTGCCGCCAATAATTCGAGTACAGGTAATGAAAGTCGCTGTAATCGGTTGGCAACTTTAGGGTGTCTGCACGGAAGTGCTTGAACTTGTCTCGACCCAGTCTGCCATTAGCGGTTTTTTTGAATTCAGAGGCATGGTGGATCACCCGTTGCTTTGCAGCATTCGTCTCTGCTTGTCGATGAGCTTTGAGTAACGCTTTGGGGGCTTTAGCATCTGCACCCAACCACTCCTGAAGGTCCATGTCCATGCTTTTGAGGATTAGGTCCGCAGCATTCCAAAAATCACCTTCCCACCCGTCGTAGGGCATGGCCGCGCAAGCTGCCTCTCCCGAGTGCAGTTCAGCGTTTCGTCGATCAGCCAGCTTTTTGCAGCTCTCAATTACAGGTGTTGAGAAGTGCGACACCGTATGATTGAGGCGAGCATAAGCCACAGAAGCGTTGATGGTGCGTACTTTGGTGCTGGTGTGGATGCCACAAGCCTCTAGCAGACTGTTGGTGTTCTCGGACTCAACCACCAACGAAGGATGAATTCCTGCCAGATGCGCTTTTGCCAGTAGCTCCAACGCCCCTGCTGCCCATAGCTGGCATTCGGTTTCAAGGGAGGCTTGCTTGGCATCTACGCAGCGCTTGGCTAACAACTTGGACTTCGCCAGTAGAGCATCGTACGACAAGGCTATGGGGACTGCCATCCGAGTCCCTTTTTTGGAAATTTTAAAAAAGTCCTTGTTAGTGACGCTGCTCATGCGGTTCCTTCCATAACACTGACCCTGTACAGGGTGCGATTGGCAGATTTGGTAGCGTCGGCTCGACGGTGAAGCATTTTCCAGTTGTCGATCACCAGCACTGAGCCTGCCTCCCAAGTGTGGGTGTATCCAGGTTTCAAATCTTGATCCAGAAGCTTCTGCATTAGTGCCTCTGCCCGTTTCGTCGCTCCTTGCATACAGCCTGGGTCGAATCGCAAAAATGATTGACGCTTGGCAGTTATCGTGGCGTAAAAAGATTGAGCCCCAGTGCGTACTAAGAAAGGCTCCGAGTGGGCCTCATCTTGCAGGTTTTTGGGAATTAACGTCGAATTTTCCAGAAGCTCGGTGCAGGCGGTTTCTTTGGCGCTCTGATGCATTCCCATGACTAAGTAGCGAGCAGGCTCTAATCTGTGGGCTAAGTCCATGTGCCAGGGCTGTTGACCAGTACCTGTAATTCGACTTAACGAGCGGGAGGATGCTTCATGCATTTTTAGTGGTGTTAGCTCATCCACTAGCCCTCGGTTTCGGGTGGGTACAGGGGTCCCCAAAGATTGCCCAATTCCAAGCAAGCTGAGCCTAAAGTCATGGCTGTCTGACACCTTGACTTGCACCGAAATCCACCCACGAGCACCCAGTGTTTCTCGTTCTTCTGGAGTTAGATAGAAGGCTGTTTGCACAGTTGAAATCACACGATGCCTTTTTTTACACGCTCCCACTCATGCTTGAGGATTGTCTGCATATGCGAAACCACCCTGTCGCGAGCACTGTAGAACGCTTTTTGGGCTATTTCTTTTTGTTCTGGTCTTTCTTTGGGCGATGGGTTTACTGATGCATCGCTAAGCGCCCCAAGCAGCGATACAAGCTTGTTGTGATCTTCCTCCTTTGGGTTGAGCCGCAGCTTTATGCGGATTCCTAGCTCAGAACCGCGGAAGTTGTACTGTGCTATGTCCTCGAAGTTCTTTGCAGCGTCCGCTGGTGAAATATCTTTGTTTGGTCGATGCAATTCATTCAATCGTGCCATTACGGTCAGAAATTCGGACATGTCTTTGCGCAGCTCATCGATCCAGATCTGTCGCTTTGCAGACACGTTGTCGGCTGCTGCTCGCTGTGCGATAGTTTTTTGGAGATCTGTCTGTCGTTTCGCTATGCGCCACTGCAAGATGGGGCCAACGATCATTGCAACAAATGCAACGAACGCAAGAGTTCCTTTGTTGATGATCTCTACCCACCACGCAGGGTCAATCGATGCCGACATTTTTAATTCTCCTTAAATACTGATCGCGAATTTCCAATTCAGAATGTTTTGCAATTTCATTGCGTGCCGAATTTTTACGCCTGTGAATAAATATCAGGCAGTGTCATGTGTTAATTCTGTGTTGCAGCTGTGTACAAGCTGCGATAACTTCGCCGAAGTCGGGTTGATGGGTGGAAAGCAACCCATCTTCCAGCATGGCGGCGTAGTCTGTTTTGAGGGCGTCTAGTGCGCCGCCCTCAGGAACGATCTGGATCTCAGTGCTGACGGCTGTTTTGTAGTCGATCGGATTCTTCTCTACATCCTTTTCGGCGAAGAACATGGATTTGTGTTCTGCCACGGCGCGGGCAAGTTCAAGGTCATCGATCGCTGCTTGGGCATGTCCTGAGTTGGCCAATGCGGCCAGGTCATACCAGTGCCGAGAATAGCGCTCACCGCGCAATCGGCCCTGTTTGCAGTACACATGTGCTGCCGTCGCTTTTTCCCAGAAGGTTCGCTCGGCTGCCATCACCAAAGGCTGGGCCGTCGGGAACAGAATTCCATTGATTGCCGGTGCCATATCGCATGTGACGGCGTGACGCTGGTGAGGCTCACCTGTGGCGCGCCCACCGAACTCCAGCTGAATGGTGGATGCCGCATAGCCAGTGCCGACCTTGATGGGTTCGTAGGCCAGGATCAGCTTTTCTTTCTCATTGCCAGCGAGTGACAGGTTGGCCTGCACACCATCACGCGTCAGTGCCGACAGCAGAATCGGAAGCACTTCGCCCTCAATCCACTGCGGCAATCGATCGCGAACCCGGTCTGTGATTTTTTTTGCTTGACTCGCTGAAGCAGGGATCGGATTGCCATCGCGCAGCAGATCCGGAACCACCTCGCGGATGTCGTACGTCAGGTCAATGTCCTCTGAAAAGCGGTCAATGATCTTGTAGACCTTGGACAGCGATGTGCCACCTTTGAAGGTCAGTTTCTCCGCAAGGGCTGATTCGTAGATGGCAGAAAGTGTCCACACCACCCAGATGTCTTTTTCCAGAAGGTGCGGAGGGCGGCCAGTTTGTGCGGCAGCCACTTCGAGTGCTTCAGCCTGGTCTTCGCGGCTGAGAGTAAACCATGAATCAGCCAATGGCCAACTCGCTTACCGCCTTGGCCATCCAACTTGGCAACCCCGCTCGAGCCTGGCGCATGGCCTCCCACTCTTGGCTGGGCAGTTTGCTTCTGAGCACTTCCAAGACCATGGGCGCCTGCTCGGGCCCGAGCCAAATGAGCGCGCGAATGGCTTTTCCGGCCGGACGCTTGCCCAGCAACATTTGCCACCGATTGCCATGTTTGAGCTCGACCTCCCGATTTCCCAGTTTCAGTCGCCGAGAAGGACCAGAAGTCAGGAAGACCTCGCGTGTGGGTACCTGTGTGGTCAACCCCAGTGCATTGGCCTCTGCAGCGCCGCTGGCCACCACAGTCTCACCGCTGGTGGACTCGATCGCTTCGACAACGGCTTCGGTCGAGGGAGGGCGCACGCCAAAGCGGCCCTGAACGGGCAGGGAGTAGGCGCCTCGACCAACCCTGAGGAGCTTCCCCTCACGTGCCAGGCGAGAGAGGGTCTGATCAATTGCCGCCCGAGAGCCTAGGTGCAGGAATTCCTTGGGCGAAAGCAGTCCTCCCTCGGGGAGGGATTGCGCTTGCGAGAGGATGGATAGGGCGAGTTGGCTCATGGCTATGCTCTGTTTGTCAGAAGTTTACTTCACTTTCTGACAAAAAGGCAAGCTAGGGGGAATTGAAGGGGAGTTGAGCGGGTCAGCCGGTGATTAAAGAACTGGAGATATCGCCAAAGTTCTTTATTGAGTTCCTTATCAGTTCTTCATTGATTTCCTGAAATAGCAGCGTTGTCCCCCAACTCTTCGAAAGGAGTTACCAATGCTGCTTGCAACACCAGCACTCGAGGCGCCAGTTTTCCTGAGCGCCACTTCCCCTGAATCCACCATGCCCAAGCAGCTGGTGCTGACCGAGGCTGATTTGGCCTCCCGATGGGCCATGAGCCCTAAAACCCTGCAGCGCTGGCGTATGACCGGCAATGGGCCGACCTATCTCAAGCTGGGCAAACGGGTGAGCTACCCCCTCAACGCCGTGATCGCCTTCGAGAACTGCGTCCAGCATGTCTCGACCTCCAAGCGCATCCCAGGGAAGGCAGGTGCGGCATGAACCACCTGCAATTGCAGCAAGCTGCGCTGCCTGATCTCTCCGTGAGTCAGATCAGCCGTCTGCCCAAAGACCAGCTGGCCCATTTCAGCAACGCTGTGCAGCAACTCAATGAGTGGACGCTGCAGATGCGTGGCCGGATCAACAGGGCCATGGAAATCCGCTACGCCGACCAGATCCGCCACGCCGAAAGCTTGGGCCAGGAGGAGGCCGCCAAGTTCCGCATTGACGATGGCGACCTGCAGATCGATGTCTCAAGCCCCAAAGAAATCGTCTGGGACCAGCAGCATCTGTCCCAGATCGCTGAGCGAATGGTCGTCGCCGGTGATCGGGTGCAGGACTTCATGCAAGTCCAGTTCTCAGTAACCGAGCAGGACTATGCCCGCTGGCATCCGCTGCTGCGCGCGGCCTTCCAGCCTGCCCGTAAAGAGCTGATCACCGAGCCCACTTTCCAGATCCGCTGGGTCGGTGATGTCCAGCTTTGAACCGGCTGACACCCCATCCCTCCAAAGCCTATCCAACCAACAAAGAAGGACTTCCTCAATGAACCACGACAGCTACAACCAGGCCGCAAACTATGGCCAACCTTCCAACCACAGCGCTCCTGGCGCTTGGTGCGACTTCAATGATGCCGATGCCCAGCAAGGCGAGTTCAACCTGATTCCCAAAGGTACCCAGGCGCTGGTGCGCATGGCCATCAAGCCCGGCGGCTATGACGACGCCAGCAAGGGCTGGACGGGCGGCTATGCCACGGCATCGGATGAAACCGGTGCAGTTTTCCTGTCCTGCGAATTCGTGCTGCTCACAGGCCCGTTTGCCAAACGCAAGATCTGGAGCAATGTTGGCTTGCACTCGAACAAGGGTCCGACCTGGGCGCAGATGGGCCGCAGCTTCATCAAGGCCGTGCTCAACAGCTCGCGCAACATCCACCCCGATGACGTCAGCCCCGATGCGGGACGCGCTCGTCAGATCCGCAGCTTCGGAGATCTTGATGGTGCCGAATTCGCCGCCCGTATTGGCATTGAAAAAGATGGACAGGGCGAGTACCGCAACATCATCCGACTGGTGATCGAGCCCGATCACAAGGAGTATGCAGACCTGATGCAGGCCAAGCTGCAGCGTGATGGGGGCATGGGTGGGGGCTCCGGTGGTGCTCCTGCGGCGGCTGTTCCCGCATCAGCGGCGCCAGCCTCTCAGCCTGCGGCCAGCTACACCCCACGTCCTGCCAACGCGCAGGGTCGGCCAGCATGGGCGCAGTGATGGCGAGGCCGCATGAAATGCTGGGTGTGTTCCCGCCAAGCCAAAGGCTTCGGCCACGTGGATTTTCGCTTCAAGGTGGGGCACCCCAGGCGGTACCCCATCGACTGGATCTTCTGCTCACGACGTTGCCAGGACTGTTTTCACCGGCTGTATGCCGTTGGGATTCGCACGCTCGAGCGCGAAGGCACGCAGCCAACAGGGGACGGTGTGATTGATCCGACCGAAGCTGAACTGGCAGCCATGCAGCAATGCCTCAAGCCGCTGGGTGAAGCCGCCGGTGAGATCGGTATGGACCGACCGTTGTCGAGCTACACCCAGCAAGAGGCCCTGCGGCTGATCAATGCCGTGGTCACGACCTATGTCGAGGCCATGGTGCAGGAACACGAGCGCAGCAAGTACCCACCTGTTCGCATGCAACTGGACCAATCGCCCTTGAGCTGATTGTCCTGACTCCACCGCAGGACTCAGCGTCCTGCGGTCTCCAACTTCTACCAACCAATGCGGGTGATGCAGATCACCTGCAGGGATGAACCTTTCATGAAAAAACCTGAAACCTTGGCTTCGCCATTGAGCCTGCAAGCCGCAGGCGATAACGACTTCAGCGATGAGCCGCTGCTCACAGCCAAGCGTGCATCAAAGGCACTGAACTTGCCGCTGTACTACTTCACCAAAACCGCAAAACGCAAAGCCCTGGGGCTGCCGTTCTACTGCGTCAATCGCTTGGTTCGATTCCGGCTGGGTGAGTTGCACCAGTGGCAGATCGCCTATGCCCACAAGCTGCAGGAAGAGCAAGTTGCGGCGCTCGATGTGGGAGGTGCCAATGCTTGATTTCAACGATGAGCCCACCTCGAAAACGCGCAAAGCAACGGGGGGTGCCAACGACGCTGCACGTGAGAAAGCTGACATTCGCTCGGCCCTGAACGATCAGCTGGCCCTGCTGGTGCTGGACATTTGGCCCTCAGGCAAACGCCGCCAGGACAAGTTCCTGGTGGGCGATGTGATGGGTGGCCCGGGCGACAGTCTGGAACTGCTGCTCTCTGGTCCAAAGGCGGGCCTGTGGACCGACCGCGCCACGAACGAAGGTGGCGACATCTTCGATCTGATCGCCCGCTACTACAGCCTCGATGTTCAGGCCCAGTTCCCTCAGGTGCTGGACAAAGCCCGGGACTGGCTTGGCCGTGTCTCGGCCATACCGCCCACAGCGGTGGCCGCAAGCCAGGCCAAGGCGCCGGTGGTCGATGAACTCGGCCCAGCCACGGCCAAATGGGACTACCAGGATGCCAGCGGAAAACTCATCGCGGTGGTGTATCGCTATGACCCAGAGCCAGGCCGCAAGGAGTTCAGGCCCTGGGATGTGGCTCGCCGCAAGATGTCCCCTCCAGAGCCGCGTCCGCTGTACAACCAGCCGGGCATGCTCAAGGCCGATCAGGTGGTTCTGGTCGAGGGGGAGAAGTGCGCCCAAACCCTGCTTGAATTTGGCGTGTGCGCCACCACGGCCATGCATGGCGCCAATGCACCTGTTGAGAAAACAGACTGGTCACCGCTCTCAGGCAAGCATGTCTTGATCTGGCCCGATCGTGACAAACCTGGTTGGCTCTACGCCGATCATGCTTCCCAAGCCATCATGAGAGCTGGTGCCAAATCATGTGCCATCTTGCAGCCGCCTGCAGAAAAGCCCGATGGCTGGGATGTGGCCGATGCAGTGCAAGACGGTTTTGACATTGCTGGATTTCTGGCTGTGGGCGAGAGGGTTCCTGTGGTGCATCAGATCGATGCGCATGCGCCCCTGGAGCTTGAGGATGGCATCGACTACACGAACGAGGACGGGCTGGCAATGGCCTTTTCTCAGCAGTTCGCCGAGGACTGGCGCTACTGCGCCCCATGGAGCAAGTGGCTCGTGTGGAACGGGGTGCGCTGGAACATCGACAAAGCTTTGTATGTGATGCATCTGTGTCGCCTGATCTGCCGTGCAGCAGCGATGCAAGCGGATCGCGAAAAACTCAAAGGACGCTTGGCCAGCTCGGGAACGATCTCAGCCATTGAGCGAATCGTGCGTTCAGAGCCGCGCCACAGTGCCACGGTCGAAGAGTGGGACTCCAGCATCTGGCTCCTGAACACGCCCGGTGGCATCGTGGACTTGCGCACTGGTGCCCGTGGTCCACATGACCGCGACCGACGCATGACCAAGGTGACCACAGCCACGCCGCAAGGCGATTGCCCCGTCTGGCGCAATTTCCTGGTGAATGTCACGGGCGGTGATGAGGAGTTGCAAGACTACCTGCAGCGCGTGGTGGGGTATTGCCTGACGGGCGACATCAGCACCCATGCGCTCTTCTTCCTGTACGGCACAGGGGCCAATGGCAAGTCGGTCTTCGTGAACGTGATCTCCACGGTGCTTGGCGACTATGCCGCAAACGCTCCTATGGACACCTTCATGGAATCGCGCTCGGACCGGCACCCCACCGATCTGGCAGGACTGCGTGGTGCCCGCTTTGTTTCGGCAACTGAGACAGAGCAAGGCAGGCGCTGGAACGAATCCAAGATCAAGGCGATCACGGGGGGTGACGACATCACGGCGCGCCTGATGCACCAGGATTTCTTCACCTACAGGCCGCAGTTCAAGCTGCTCATTGCAGGTAATCACAAGCCTGCGATCCGCAACATCGATGAGGCCATGCGCCGCCGCATGCACCTGATCCCATTCACGATCACGGTCCCTCCAGAAAAGCGTGATCCGCTCCTGACCGAGAAGCTGCTTGCCGAGCGCGACGGAATCATGGCTTGGGCGGTGCAGGGCTGCCTGCTTTGGCAAAGCCAGGGCCTGGTTCAACCCAAGTCCGTGGTGAGTGCGACCGAGGAGTACTTCGAGGCCGAGGACGCCATGGGGCGGTGGATGAGCGAGCGCTGCAATCTGGGCATCAACCACAAGGCACTGACGGCCACGCTTTTCAACGACTGGAAGCAGTGGGCCGAACTCAGTGGTGAGTACATAGGCACGCAGCGCCGGTTCTCGGACGCCTTGCTGGCCAGACGTTTCGAGAAATGGCGCAACTCCATGGGTGTGCGTGGCTACCAGGGGATCGACCTCAAACAGCCCACTTCCTTGCCTGCCCGGTCCTATCCATACAACGATGATTGAGAGGGAAATCCAATGAAAAAGGTTTCAGATATCGGCTCTTTGACACAACTGACGAGTCATTACATTGGTTCTTTACGCGGGCGCGTAGACGCGCATAAAGAGAAGGGATGTTATGTACCGTCAATAACGTCAGTTTCATTGTCAAAACCGGACAAGTCCGTTTTTGACTTCCCAGCGGCGCACCGGAATATTTCGTTTGGAGGGCAGGTATGAAAATCCCTCCAGCACGTTATCCATCGCCCCTTGGGCGCATGCAGCCCACGCCTGTGGATGTCGAAGCCGCCAAGCGCCAGGGATGGCGCGAGCAGCACATCTTGGTCATCTCCCATGATGACGAGCGCTTGGATTTCTTGGAGCGCCAGCTCATTCGCAGCATTGGCGAACGGCTCTACGGTCAAAGCCAGGGCCATGTTCATCCCAAGGGGGGTGGCCATGGTTGAAACCTGGACAGTTGAAGCGGTGGCCGAGCGTTTTGTCGATGCGGCCAGAACCGCCAGGCGCTTGCCACGCGTGGCGGTGCAGGGTTACGCCAGCACCTGGCCCATCGTGATCTTGCCAAGCGATGCCTACCCGGATCCGCACAGGGTGTACCGCATGGCGCCTCCATCCCCTCAGGACGTGGAGCGGATGCTCGAAGTCATGCGCTGGGTGCAGATGCTTGAACTCGACGAGCGGCACCTGGTGTGGATGCGGGCCAAGCGATTTGACTGGGTGGAGATCAGCAAGCGCTTTGCCTGTGACCGAACCACGGCGTGGAGACGCTGGAAGAGGGACATGCAAGTGGTGGCTGACCTGCTCAACCGGCAGGCTCAGTCACCGAAAAAGTGAGACCTGTCATCTGGAGAGGAAATTAGCGTGTTTTGGCGGTCATGCGCGGCGCTATTTACGTTCAAGCGTGAATGCGCGGTTTTTGGGGCCAAAACACGCTGCAACATTTCGGCGATTTGCAGCTACATTTTCGTCTACGGTGGACAAACGAGTGCAAAGACAGTGATGACAGTCACACACAGTCGATGACACCTCGAAAATTCCCCGAAACAGTCGGAATAGAGTTGGGAAGGGGTCAAAGACAGTCGATGACATCGACGTCTACTGACGATGTCTGACTCCTATCGATGAACTTCGATTTCCCCTGTGGCTTCGTACTCCACCAGCTTCTCAAGCGGTAGGTACACAGTCGGTTTTCCCTCGCGGAGAACCTCCAGACGGCCATGAATTTCTGATCCCACTTCGTAGGTCCCAGCAACCAGCGGCGTAAAACCTGCTCCGGATGCTGTGGCCTCAGTCGGGCTTTTGCGGGCCAGAACCCCGCGAACTACTTTGATCTGCACTGCAAGGCATTCTCGTTTTGCGGCCAATTTTACCGGTCACCCCCATGAATCATCCTGAGATCCGCATGGTCCCAGTGGACGCGCTCGTCCCCTATGCACGCAATGCCCGCACCCACAGCGATGCCCAGGTGGCACAAATCGCGGCCTCGATCACCGAGTTCGGCTGGACCAACCCGATCCTCACGGACGGTTCAAAGGGCCTGATCGCAGGACACGGCCGTCTGATGGCAGCGCGCAAGCTGGGCCTCAAGGAGGTGCCGGTCATTGAGCTCGGGCACCTCACGCCCGAGCAGAAGAAAGCCTACATCCTGGCCGATAACCGTCTCGCAGAGAACGCGGGCTGGGACGATGAGCTCCTGAAACTCGAGTTGGCTGAACTCAAAGCGGCCGACTTTGATCTTGACCTGATGGGCTTTACCGACAAGGAGCTCGAAGAGCTTCTGAATGGAGACGAATCAGGCGGTGGTTTGACTGAAGATGACGCAATCCCAGAAGCACCAGTAGACCCGGTATCCAGACCTGGGGACTTGTGGATTCTCGGCAACCACCGCCTCCTTTGTGGTGACTCCACCGTCTTGTCGGATGTGGAACGCCTCATGGGTGGCCAACTGGCCGACATGGCCTTCACCGATCCACCCTACAACGTGGACTACGGCAACAGCGCCAAAGACAAGATGCGCGGCAAAGATCGGCGCATCATGAATGACGATCTGGGTGAGGGGTTCTTTCAGTTCCTCTACGACGCCTGTCTGAACCTGCTTGTGGTCACTAAGGGCGCCTGCTACGTGTGCATGAGCTCATCTGAGCTGCATACCCTGCAAAAGGCTTGGCTCAAGGCAGGCGGTAAGTGGTCCACGTTCATCATCTGGTCCAAGAACACTTTCACGCTCGGTCGCGCGGATTACCAGCGCCAGTACGAGCCCATCCTGTATGGGTGGAAGCAGGGCTCAGACCACTTCTGGTGTGGAGACCGCGATCAGTCGGACATCTGGAACTACAACAAGCCCCGGGTCAATGATCTGCACCCGACCATGAAGCCGGTCGAACTGGTCGAGCGGGCCATCAAGAACTCCTCCAAGAGCCGGGACATCGTTCTGGACCTGTTTGGAGGTTCGGGCACCACCCTGATCGCCAGTGAAAAGACTGGCCGTCAGGCCCGCCTACTTGAGCTCGATCCCAAGTTCGTGGATGTGATCATCAAGCGCTGGGAGGAATACACCGGCCAGCAGGCGGTGCGCGAGGACGATGGCTTGAAGTTTTCTGAGGCAAGCGAAAAGGCTCATTGCGATCCAGTAGTCCAATGACGGTGGTCCACATCTGCTTGCGTCAAAATCAGGATTAAGTTCAAGCTACGGGCTTTTTCAATCCATGAACACAGACCGGCATATTCAATCTTCAATGCACCAAAAAGCTTCTTGATCGTATCAAACCAGAGGTTCAAACCCTCGGCATGTGTCAACTGGTCTCGACAGTTGGTACGCCACGGCGCTGTTTAGGAAAGCGACTGGAATTTGCTTTACTTACTGTAAGCATTCAGAAAATTGATCTAAGGAACCATCTTGCAGATGCGGGGCTAGATAGTTCTGCACGAACTTGTCAACAACAACCCAGTCCGGGCTTCTGTTATGTGGTTTACAGCAGATAAATCTTAAACCTTAAAAACTTCATATTTCATCTAAGATGCAGAAAATTAGTTCGATGTAACAGGCGATCTCCAAGGCTAAAACACATTTAAATTACCACGGCAGAGGTTTGGAGATGACGTTTTTCTTTATGTACTCGGCGAGGATGCTGTGTGATTCAGGATTTTTGATTTTTGTTGCTGGAACTCTTCATCTGACAAGATTCCTTTGTCACGAAGTGTTGCTAATTTTTCAAGTTCATCAGAAATTGAAACTGATTTATGGGCATTAGCGCTTGAGTTATCGGCTTCGCTGCCAGAGGTCGTAGAGGTGAGTGCCTTGATTGACTCCAGATGTCTTTCGTGATCTTCCCTTCGAAGTTGCTCCTGTCGATCATCTTCCGCCTTGTTGTTTAAGGCTAGGAGAATTGCAAACCCCACCAGAGGAGACATTACCAAAGCGAGGAGGAAATAACCAAAGCCACTCCGCCCTCTTGAACTAGCTAAAATTCCCACGACGATAGCTAGAACTAACCAAAAAAACCAAAAAAAGAACATGTTTTTTCCTTAACCAAAGGTGAAAGTAGGAGTGTGCCCAACACCGCTAATTGAACACGACGTCTTTCAACGAATAGAACGTGGTCATTCGGCCAAAAATTTTTGTGCCTCAAACGCCATGCTCAGCATTGATGCTTTGTTTGATTTTTCAACAATTGTCGCAAGTGAATATTATCAACTAAGGGTCGAATAGTTCCAACCATTGGTGGAGCATTTTTGGAACTTTCGAAGGCGTTTGGATAGACTCTCAGGCGGCTTCGAAAGCAAGCAGTTCTCACTCAGGAGAAGCTTGCCGTTGAAACTGATCTGGAGAAAAACTACATCAGCCTGATCGAGTTAGGCCAACCGCAGCGTTGTAGGGGTGATGAACGAGTTCGTATTTCTGGCAAAGGGATATTGTGATCAGGATGGATCTGTCGATCCGGTTGTGTTGTCTCTTAAGGTGGTATGGACGCTCTGTGGTCAGATCTACAAAGGTGCAGTCTTTCTGGACAAGGCTCTGCGTTAGCTGGTTCATGGCGGGGCGATTCAATAACTTGCCCCTGCAGAGAATTGGTTCGGTTTCTTCTTAGTTGTCCGAGAAATTCGGGTTAAGGTCGCCTCTGCTGATGTCGTCAGTGTAAGTGCGCGTGTCGAATTGACCTCGCTAGTTGGCCAGGGACACGCCTCTTATCGACTGGACTGCTACACTGAAATTACGGGTAAACGCAGCAGCTCGGCGATGAAGCGCTCGTAATTATGTTAGCTCTGCGTTGTGGTGTGAGGTCGAGCGGCATTGGGCCGCAAATGCAACTTTTATTGCATCAAAAACGAGTGGATATGTTACCGCCGCGAGGTGCGCTGATCAGGCTTCCTATGCGTCAGGCTCTCCGGCATCCTGCGCCGGTAGGCCCAGCAGTAGTCGCGTCCAGTCATCTGCAGCACCGTCGAGCGAGGTATGGGCTGTGTCCTCGTCAGCATCCTCGGAGAAAGTCGAAATCACCTCGTAGACCCTGTGCGCCAGCACGGCGAACACCTGCGCCAAAGTGTCCTCGGAGTCGTCGTGATCGGGCAGATGGTCGGGCATTACGGTGCGGGTGAAGTCAGCCAAGGGCTGGCCGTTCCAAGCACCCATCACTTGGAAGGCTGGATCACTGCCCGAGAAGGCCTTGCCAAGGCGCACGCACTCGGCGCGGTCGGCCGCGGCGGCGATAGACGATAGGCTAGTGTTCATCGCCACCTGGGCGTAGCGGTCGCAGATCCCCGCGATGAAGGCGCGCACGATCTGGCCCACTGTCTCCAGATCACCTAGGTAGGGTGTCTTGGCGGTGTCGCCACTGGCGCGCTCGAGCGCGATGTGCCAGCCGGACGTGCCGAGCTTGCTAGAGATGTCGGAGCGAGAATCTGTCATGGGCCTAGATCGTATATCAGGTGGGAATAATCAGCAATTCGAGAACATTGCATGGCTTGCATTGTCGTCTCCTCAAGCGGACAGTGATTCTTCGATGAGCTGGGCGTGCATCACAAACCCGGTCAGGTAGGGCAGGCCCTTTGGTATACCAGTTTCGCGTGCGGTGATGCGGCCAATCTTCCAGTCCATCCATTTGGTGATGGCCTTGGTAACAGCGGCGTCCATCGCAAGGCCAAAGCTCAAACCGTCCTGTACCGTGTCTGCGAAATGCCTGCCTTGCTTGCTGTCCAGAAAGGCTCGTACCGATTCCAAGGGTTCGTTTGTGGCCTCGGCAACTTGGGACATGGCGATCGGCCAGGCCACGCTGGCGTGGCCACCCATCGTTCCCCAAAACCCCCAGGCCTCGTTTTGTGTCATCGGTATTGCGTTGTTGCTCATTGGCTTGTCCTTGTTGCGATGTCTGTATGAACGCTCTACTTGGGGATGAAGTAAAGCGATTCATCAAATTTTTTTGATCTGTTGCTAATCAGAGACTGATCAGCCAAGGCGTGCGCAATACCGACCGTAGTTTGATCCAGAGGGATCGATGAAGAGGTAAGGGCGACCGGGCGCATGCACTTCGACACAAAGCCTGCCATCTCCGTAATAGCCGCCCTTTCCATTGAGCCAATCGCGAGACTGGACAAGGTTCATCGCAAAGCTGTCGAACTCTGCAGGCTCCATCTCGCGGGTTTCGGTGATGTAGACGGTGCAGTCTTCGCTGCCAGCGATCTCGCTCATGGTGGCGGGCTTGCGGCCAAAGGGCAGTCGGATGCTGAGCTCTTCGACCTCCATGTCCTTGCCATCGAACTGGATGGTCAGAGGCTTGCGTTCAATTGTGATGGTCATGGTTTTCATGTGAACCTCAGGCAGCTTGGTTGGTGATTCGGTAGATGCGGTCTGCACCGGTTTGCTTTTCTGAAGTGATCTCCAGGCCCAGCTTCTTCTTGAGAGCTCCAGCCATGGCACCTCGCACCGTGTGAACCTGCCAACCAGTGGCCTCGGTCATCTGGGGCAGCGTGGCACCCTCTGCGCGTGTGAGCAGCTCAATCAGTACGGCTTGCTTGGTGCCCTCACGCTTGGCGCGCGGCGCTTGATTCGTGATGCCAATCGCCTGCAGCCCTGTGGCTGTGGCCACGAAAACCTCAGGCTCTGCGGCGCTTGGCTCGATGAGCTCAGCGTTGTGCATCGAGGTCAGCACCTTGATGCGAGCCCCGCCCTTGAGGGTGTCGGGGAAGTTGGTCAGTTTCTTTTGGGGATGCTGCGCAGCCGCTTCGAGTAGCGCGCGTTGGGTGTCCGTGAGTTTCATTGTTTGCCTTTCGATGTTGTGGATGTGTTTTTTCCTGCTTCGATCCCTGCGGCGTAAGCAGCCTCCATCGCGCTCTTGATGCACCAGACTGCGACGTCGTGGAAGTCCGAGCGATCGCTGTTTTGTGTCTCCAGCGTTTCGATGAACAAGTGTTCTTTGGCGATCTGCGCGAGCAGCTTGTTCAGGTCCTTGTTTTGTTTCATTGGCTTGGTTCCTTTCGTTCATCCAATGTGATGGATTGACGCTCTGAATCAAGGTGAAGCCAAGTCAATTTTTGAAGCTGTCGCTTATTCCTTGAAAGACGATTGAGATGCCGCGAAGTGCGCCCACTCCATGCCGATACCCAGG
The DNA here is from genome assembly GCA_027486495.1 of Comamonadaceae bacterium. Lineage (GTDB taxonomy): Bacteria > Pseudomonadota > Gammaproteobacteria > Burkholderiales > Burkholderiaceae_C > Limnohabitans_A. The sequence goes on from JAIXOZ010000039.1 coordinate 44,162, forward strand.
TTGCGCAAAGGTGCTCAACGTGCCTGGGTACTGCGCCAATCACCAGTCGAAAGTGCACCGTGAGTACGGGCGTGCGCGGCGTGGGTTTGATACGGAGCTGGGCTTTTATCAATCGGCCAGGTGGCGCAACACCCGTGCAGCGGTGTTACGGGATAACCCGCTTTGCTGCAGGTGCCAGGCCAAGGGGCTGTTGCAACCGGCCAAGGTTGTTGACCACATCGTTCCAGTCAAAGAAGGCGGTGAGCGCTTTGAGCGAGCGAACCTGCAGAGCCTGTGCGTGCCCTGTCACAACGCCAAGACCGCCTCAGAGACCGCATCCTCGCGCCAGTGACCCCGTCCTGAGGGGGTAGGGGGGATGAATCTCTACAGACTGCCTTCGAAGATGCGTGCGCTTGCGCAAATTTTTGTGCGTGCAAATTGAACAAGGGGGGGTATCCCCCAAAGCCTGCAACAAAGGCAGTGCATCAGATGAACATCAAACCAAGCGGGTGATTTATGGGTGGACGCAAGCCACTGCCGACTCAAGTCAAGCAGATCAAAGGGACCTTGCAGCCATGCCGGACCAACTACCACGAGCCCGTCCCAGAGGGCTTGCTGGTCGAGCCCCCGGACTACATGCCTGAGGGTGCCAAGGCTGCCTGGCGCTACGCACTTGAATGTGCCCCGCCCACGCTGATCCGCAAGCTCGACATGTCCGTGCTGGAGATCTGGGCTTGTGCAGCAGATCTCTACCGGCAGGCTCAGGCGGGCATCGGCAAGACGGGACTTCTGGTGAAGGCACCCCATAGCGGTGTGCCCATGCAATCGCCGTACTTGGCCATTGCCAACAAGCAGGCCCAGATCATGACCAAGGCTGCGATCGAGATGGGGTTCACCCCAGCGTCTCGCTCGCGCATCTCCATTCCAAACGAGCGACCGGGCGAAGAGCTCGATCTTTGGGAGGACATTGTTGGGTAAGACCGAGAGCAAGCGATGAGTGGATATGCCGCGAGCGCCAAACAATATGCACAGCGCGTTGTCTCCCATGAGATCCTGACCTGCGAGTGGGTCCAGAAAGCCTGCAAACGCCAGCTCGATGACCTGATCCGTTTCAAACGCAAGAGCAGTCTCTACCAGTTCAACCCGGAACTGCTTGACCGCTATGGCAGGCCCTACCGGCCAGCGGACAACCTGTGCGCCTTCATTGAGCGACTGCCCCACGTCAAAGGCCCGCTGGCCAGCAAGATGATCGTTCTGGAGCCCTGGCAGGTGTTCATCCTGTCCACGGTCTTTGGGTGGGTCAAATCAGACGGCAAGCGCCGCTTCAGGCGATCCTACATCGAAGTGCCTCGGGGCAACGCCAAGTCCACCCTGTCCTCGGCAGTTGGTCTGTACATGCTGGCAGCCGACCGTGAGGGTGGCGCTGAGGTGTATTCGTTGGCCACTACAAGGGATCAGGCCCGCATTGTCTTTGGCGATGCCCAGACCATGGCACGCCTGAGCCCGGGATTTCGGAACCGTTTTGCCGTCAATGTTGGTGCGCACAACATGCATGTGCTCCAGACCGGCTCCAAGTTCGAGGCGCTCTCGGCAGAAGGCTCCACGCTCGACGGCTTGAACATCCACTTCGGTTGCATCGACGAGTTGCACGCCCACAAAACCCGAACGGTCTATGACGTGGTGGAGACCGGTACCGGCAAGCGGGACAACTCACTGCTGTGGGTGATCACCACGGCTGGCAGCAACCGCTCGGGGATTTGTTACGAGGTCAGGAGCTTTGTCACCAAGCTGCTCAACCGGGTGTTCGAGGACGACTCTCAGTTCGGGATCATTTACGGCCTCGATGAAGGGGACGACTGGACGATCAAGGACTCCCTCATCAAGGCCAATCCCAACTGGGGCATCTCGGTCCGTGAGGAGATCCTGACTCCCCTGCAGGCCAAGGCCATGCAGTTGCCCAGCGCGGTCAACAACTTCAAGACCAAGCACCTCAACGAGTGGGTGAGCGCGGACAAGGCCTGGATGGACATGCGGGCCTGGGACGCGAACACCAACCCCGATCTGGAGCTGGACCAGTTCTTGGGCCAGCCCTGCTGGGTGGGCCTGGACCTGGCCAGCAAGACGGACATTGCAGCGCTCGTCATGGTGTTTCAGCATCCCGACATAGCCGACGCATATGCCGTGTTTGGCAAGTACTACCTGCCAGAGGACACGGTCCAGGCTGCTGGCAACAGCCAGTACGAAGGCTGGGCCCATACCGGACGCCTGTCTGTGACGCCGGGCAACGTGATCGACTTCAGCTGGATCGAGGCCGATTTGCAGGACATCGCAACCCGGTTTTCGGTGGAAGCCGTGGCCTTCGATCCGTTTCAGGCCACACAGCTGTCCACACGGATGCTCTCCGAGGGCCTGCCCATGATCGAGGTGCGTCCTACGGTGCTCAATTTCAGCGAACCGATGAAGACGCTTGAAGCCCTGGTCCTGCAAAAGAAGCTCGTCCATGACGGCGACCCGGTATTGGCCTGGATGGCCAGCAACGTGGTGGCCCACACGGACGTCAA
>JAIXOZ010000037.1 GCA_027486495.1 Comamonadaceae bacterium
CCGGTGAAGGCCATGGTCTTGGTCAAGAAGGCTGCGCCCGCCAAGATGAACATGATCATGCAGCTGACCCGGGTGGCGCTCACCAAGCCCTGCCAGAAATTTTGCCAAGTCAGACTGCGGCCTGCGGCTGCAATAGCCAGTGAACCCAGCACGCCATAGGCCGCGCATTCGGTAGCTGTTGCGATGCCCGCCACCAGCACCCACACGATGAAGACGATGAGCAAACCACACGGGATCAAGCTGCCTGAGCGCCGCATTTTTTCCATGAAAGTTGTGGGCGCTTCTGCAGGAGGCACCTTGTCGGGGTTGCGCAAGCTCCACCAGATGATGTAGCCCGAGAACAGGCCCATCAATAAAAAGCCGGGCAAAAAGCCCGCGAGAAACAGGCGGATCACACTGGCGTCGGCCGCCACGGCGTAAACCACCATGGTGATGGACGGTGGAATCAAAATGCCCAAACCGCCTGCTGCGGCCAAGGAGCCCAGCGCGATGTTGCGGTCGTAACCGCGTTTTTCGAGTTCGGGCAGGGCCACCTTGGCAATCGTGGCGCAGGTGGCGGCCGATGAGCCCGAAACCGAGCCAAAAATGCCACAACCCAAAATGGTGGTGTGCATCAAGCGGCCTGGTACTTTGGACAACCAGGGCGAGAGGCCGTCGAACATCTGTTCGGACAGCTTGGTGCGGTACAAAATTTCGCCCATCCAGATGAACATGGGCAGGGCAGCGAGTTCCCAGCTGGACGAGGTTTCCCAAAAGGAGGAAAACAGGTTTTTGCCGGGCAGGGTGTTGGTGAAAAACGCCTGACCGACCCAGCCCACAATGGCCAGCGTCATGGCAATCCACACGCCGCCGCTGAGCATCAACAACATCAAAAAGAGGAGCAGGCCTCCGATTTCAAGCAGGCCCATCACAATTCCTCAGAAAAATCACCACGGGCGTGCCGTTCTTCGACACGCGCCACATAACTGGGTTTGCCGCCCCGGAAGACACACACGCACTCGTCGAGCACGGCGATCACCAAAATCGCCGAACCGACGACAAAGCTCATTTGCGGAATCCAAATGGGGATGGCCACCATATTGCCCGCGATGTCGTTGAATTCGTAGCTTTCCCAGGTAAAGCGCGCCGCCCAATAACCCAGGTAGCCAATGGCCACGGTCGCGACGGACAGTGAGACCAACTCCAGCCAGCGGCGCACGGGCGCTGACACCGATTCGAGTACCAGGGTCACGCGCACAAAGTCGCCATTGCGAAAGCTGTAGGCCATGCCCAAGAAGGCCGCAGCCGCACACAGCCAAGCCACGATGTCGTTGACCCAGGACACACGCCAGTCCAGCACACGCCCCACTGAGGCACCGATCATCAACATCAGGATGGCCAGCACGCACAGGGCGGCCAGTTGCCCCCCGAGCAGGTACAGGCCATCCAGAAAGCGACGCACCGATGAGGCGCGGGGAGTGGGGCTGGTGCTCATGTGCTGTTATTTCTTGTTGTAAGCGTCAACCAAGCCTTTGCCCTCTGCTCCGGATTTCTCCAGCCACTCTTTGAGCATGGTGTCACCCACTTTCTTCATGTCGGCCTTGAGTTGCGCCGATGGGGGCGTGACCGTCATGCCGTTGGCTTTGAGGGTTTCCAGCGTGGTGGTGTTGACCTTGCGCGATTCGGTCCAGCCACGGGCTTCGGCGTCGGCGGCGGCTTTCATCACGGCGTCTTGCGTGGCTTTGTCCAGGGCGTCAAAGGCCTTTTTGTTGGCGATGACCGCGTTCTTGGGTAGCCAGGCTTGCACGTCGTAGTAATACTTGAGGTGCTCGAAGAGCTTGCTGTCCACGCCGGTGGCACCCGAGGTCATGGTCGATTCGACCACACCCGTTGCCAGGGCCTGGGTGAATTCAGCGGCTTGCACCGTCACAGGTTGGGCACCCACCAGCTCGGCAATGCGCGCTGTGGACGGGCTGTAAGAGCGCCACTTGATGCCCTTCAGATCGGCTGCGCTGTTGATCGGCTTCTTGCTGTAAATGCCCTGTGGTGGCCAAGCCACTGAGTACAAGAGCACCATGCCCTGTTCGGCCAGCTTTTTCTCCATCAAGGGCTTTTGCGCTTTGTACAGCTTCATGCTTTCGTCGTAGCTGTCGGCCAGAAAGGGCAGGCCATCGGCCGCGTAGATGGGCCACTCGTTGCTGAAGTTGGCCAGCAAAATTTCACCGGCTTGGGCTTGACCGCCTTGAACAGCACGCTTGATTTCAGGGGCTTTGAACAGCGAGGCGTTGGCGTGCACCGTGATCTTCAGCTTGCCAGCAGTGGCCTTGTCCACATCGGCCGCGAACTGGGTCATGTTGACCGAGTGGAAGTTGGTGGCTGGGTAAGCGGCGGGCAGGTCCCACTTGGTTTGGGCCGATACAAAACCGGAAACAGCGAGCAGACCAGCCAGCAGGCTGAGGTGAAGGGCACGACGTTGCATGAGAACTCCTGTGAAAGATGAAATGAACGGTCAACTGGGCAGTGCAAGAAAGGCGCTCGCTTCACGCGCGCACCGGGTGCATCTGTCTGGTGCCCACTGTAGGCAAGCCGGAGCCAATCCGTGCTCGGTGTTTTCCCTTAACGTCAACAAATTGTTGGCAAATTGTCGGCATCGGGCATAGACTTTCTCATCTCTCCAGCCTTGACGGAACCCATGCCGCGCAAAAATTCCCTCAGCAGCTCTGCCGCCAGCCCCATCGTGTCCTCAGCCCATCTGGTGTCGCCCGACAGCGCCGAGATGAGCGAGTTCGAGTTCGGCCTGATCGTGGCGGGCAACGCCTTTCACCGCTGGATCATCCACTGCATGGCGGCGGCGGGCTTGAAAGATTTGACGCCGCTCGATGTGCTGGTGCTGCACCATGTGACGCACCGCGCGCGCGACAAGCGCCTGGCCGACATCTGTTTCATCATGAACATCGAAGACACGCATTTGGTGAATTACGCCCTGAAAAAACTGCAAGGTTTGGGCGTGGTGGTGTCGCAAAAAAATGGCAAGGACGTGACCTATGCGGCGACCGATGAGGGCCGCGCCTATGTGCAGCGCTACCGCGAAATCCGTGAGAGCTGCCTGATCGACGCCCTGAAAGCCGACGATGGCCTGAACCGCGACATTGGCGAGTTGGCCCGGTTGCTGCGTGTGCTCTCGGGCATGTACGACCAGGCCGCGCGCGCTGCGGCTTCTTTGTGACCTTGGTTTTTTGAATTCTGATTGTTGAGCGACTTATGAGCGAATCCCACATCACACCCGCTGGTAAAAACCGTTGGCAGTTTTGGATCGATCGGGGCGGCACGTTCACCGATGTGGTGGGCAAGCGACCTGACGGCACCTTGGTCACGCACAAGCTGCTGTCTGAAAATCCTGAACAGTACCGAGATGCGGCCGTGGCGGGTATTCGCCATTTGCTGGGGCTGAAAGCCGGTGAGCCGGTCACGCCCGAGCAGGTCGAGTGCGTCAAGATGGGTACCACCGTGGCCACCAATGCGCTGCTGGAGCGCAAGGGCGAACCCACGCTGCTGGTGACCACGCAGGGCTTTGGCGACGCATTGCGCATTGCGTATCAAAACCGTCCTCGCTTGTTTGACCGCCAGATCGTTTTGCCCGAGTTGCTGTACAGCGCGGTGGTGGAAGCACAAGAGCGCGTGGCGGTGGATGGCGAGGTTTTGCATCCGATAGACGAAGCGCATTTGCGTGCCCAATTGATGCACTGGCATGCCCAAGGTGTGCGGTCTGTTGCCATCGTGTTCATGCACGGCTGGCGGCACACGGCGCACGAACTGGCTGCTGCGCGCCTGGCGCGTGAGGTGGGTTTTACGCAAGTGAGCACTTCGCACCAGACCAGCCCGATGATGAAACTGGTCAGCCGCGGTGACACCACGGTGGTGGATGCGTATTTGTCACCGATTTTGGGGCGCTATGTGAACCAGGTGGCCAGTGAAATGCCGGGCGTGAAGCTGATGTTCATGCAGTCTTCGGGTGGCCTGACCGACGCGCAGGTGTTCGCGGGCAAGGATGCAATTTTGAGCGGCCCGGCGGGCGGCATTGTGGGCATGGCCCGCACGGCGCAGCTGGCGGGGCACTACAAGGTGATCGGCTTTGACATGGGCGGCACCTCCACCGATGTGTCGCACTTTGCCGGGCAGTTCGAGCGCGAATTTGAAACCCAGGTGGCGGGTGTGCGCATGCGTGCCCCGATGATGAGCATCCACACGGTGGCCGCGGGCGGTGGGTCTTTGCTGGCCTATGACGGTGCGCGTTTTCGCGTCGGCCCTCAAAGCGCGGGGGCCAACCCGGGGCCCGCCAGTTACCGACGCGGTGGGCCGCTGGCCGTGACCGATGCGAACGTGATGGTGGGCAAGGTGCAACCCAGATTTTTCCCGTCGGTGTTTGGCCCAGAAGCCAACCAGCCACTGGACGCCGAAGTGGTGCGTGGGCATTTTGCAAAACTGGCCGCGCAAACCGGGCGCGCCGCCGAAGATGTGGCGCACGGTTTCATCCAGATCGCGGTGCAGCAGATGGCCAACGCGATCAAGAAAATCTCGGTGGCGCGGGGCTACGACGTGACGCGTTACACACTCCAGTGTTTTGGCGGCGCAGGCGGTCAGCACGCCTGTCTGGTGGCCGATGCCCTGGGCATGTCGCAGGTGCTGGTGCACCCGCTGGCGGGTGTGCTCTCGGCCTACGGCATGGGCCTGGCCGACCAGAGCGTGATGCGCGAAGAATCCATCGAGCGGCGCTTGGACGCTGCGGCCATGCCCTTCATGGCCGAGCGCTTGCAGGCCTTGGGCGAGACCTCGCGCCAAGCCTTGCTGGCGCAAATGGGCGTGGATGCTGGAGGTGCCGACCGCATCGAGCTGCGCCAACGCGCGCATTTGCGCTACGAAGGCACCGACTCGGCGCTGGTCGTGCCTTGGGGCGATCAAGCCCAGTTGGTGGCCGGTTTTGAAGCCGCCTACCGCCAGCGCTTTGCCTTTTTGATGCAGGGCAAGGCCATGGTGGTCGAAGCCGTGTCGGTGGAGGCGGTGCTGCCCGGCGATGCCCCCGAAGAAGCCGTGTTGACCCTGCACCCGCAGCGCGATGTACCGCGCCGCGACACCGTACAGGTGTATGCCGCCAACGCCCAAGGCGTGGCCGAGTGGCAGGACGCCGCGCTGGTGGTGCGCGAAGACATGCGCCCCGGTGATGTGATCGATGGCCCCGCCATCATTGCCGAGAAAAATGCCACCACCGTGGTGGAAGCCGGTTGGCAAGCGCGCCTCACAGCGCTGGACCATTTGCTGCTGGTGCGCGTGCAAGCGCGCGCGGTGCAGCACGCTGCAGGCACGCAGGCCGACCCGGTGTTGCTGGAAGTGTTCAACAACCTGTTCATGAACATCGCCGAGCAGATGGGGCTGCAGCTGCAGAACACCGCCTACTCGGTCAACATCAAAGAGCGGCTGGACTTCTCTTGCGCCTTGTTCAGCGCCGAGGGCCATTTGATCGCCAACGCGCCGCACATGCCGGTGCATTTGGGCTCGATGGGCGAGAGCATCCAGACCGTCATCAACGAAAACAAGGGGCGCATGCAGCCCGGTGATGTGTTTGTGCTGAACGACCCGTACCACGGCGGCACGCATTTGCCCGACATCACCGTCATCACGCCGGTGTATTTAGATGGCCACGCCGAGCCGGTGTTTTATGTGGGCTCACGCGGGCACCACGCCGATGTGGGTGGCCTGACACCCGGCTCCATGCCGCCGTTTTCCACGCGCATTGAAGAAGAGGGCGTGCAGATCAACAACGTCAAGTTGGTCGATGCCGGACACCTGCGCGAGGCCGAGATGGTGGCGCTGCTGCAAAGCGGCGAATACCCCTCGCGCAACCCGGCGCAAAACATGGCCGACCTGAAGGCGCAGATTGCCGCCAACGAAAAAGGCGTGCAGGAGCTGCGCCGCATGGTGGACCAGTTCGGCCTGGACGTGGTGCAGGCCTACATGCGCCATGTGCAGGACAATGCCGAGGAATCCGTGCGCCGCGTCATCACGCGCCTCAAAGACGGGCAATTTACCTTGCCACTGGACAACGGGGCGCAGATCCAGGTGGCGGTGCGCGTGAATGCGGCCGAGCGCACGGCCGAGATCGATTTCACGGGCACCAGCGCCCAGTTGCCCAACAACTTCAACGCCCCGCGTGCGGTGTGCATGGCAGCCGTCTTGTATGTGTTCCGCAGCTTGGTGGATGACGACATTCCGCTGAACGCGGGTTGCTTGAAGCCGCTCAAGGTCATCATTCCCCAGGGCTCCATGCTCAACCCCAACCCGCCGGCTTCGGTGGTGGCGGGCAATGTGGAAACCTCAACGTGCATCACCAACGCGCTGTTTGGCGCTTTGGGCGTGATGGCGGGCAGCCAGCCCACTATGAACAACTTCACCTTTGGCAATGCGCGGGTGCAGTACTACGAAACCATCTCGGGCGGCAGCGGCGCGGGTGGGCGCTATGACGCGCAGGGTCAACTGGTGGGCGGTTTTGACGGCACATCGGTGGTGCAAACCCACATGACCAATTCACGCCTGACGGACCCCGAGGTGCTGGAGTTCCGCTTTCCGGTGCGCTTGGAGAGTTATTCGATCCGCCAGGGCTCGGGCGGCGCCGGGCGCTGGCACGGCGGCGACGGCGGCGTGCGCCGTGTGCGTTTTCTGGAGCCGATGACGGCGGGCATCTTGTCCAACGGGCGCATCCACCCGGCCTTTGGCATGGCGGGCGGTCAATCTGGATCGCCGGGCATTAACCGCGTGGTGCGCTGTGACGGCAGCGTGCAAGAGCTGGCGCACATTGGTCAGGTGGAGATGCAAGCTGGGGATGTTTTTGAGATCCATACGCCGGGCGGCGGGGGATTTGGCCAGGCCTGACAGCGGCTGATTTGCACGACCGACCGTCTGGGTGCCGGGTAGGCCTGCCGAGTCGGAAGCGTCGGCAGGCGGGGTGTGGCCATTTCAGTTTTTGGCGGGCGCGGCTTTGGCGCTGGCATCTGCCGCAGCTGGTTTGGCGGCTTTGGCCGCAGCCTTGTCTGAGCTCGCGTCTTTGCTGGCGGCAGGCTTTTGTTCGGCCACTTTGACGGTGTAAGAACTGCCTTGCACCCGCACCCCTTGATCGGACAAACTGCTGGCCTTTTGGGGGCCTAAACCTTTGACCCGGGTGGTGGCATCTTCCCAATTCTTGAACGGGGCTTTTTTGCGTTCGTCCATCACCGCCTTGGTGAGGACAGGCCCTACGCCCTTGAGGGCGTCGAGTTCGACCTCCGTGGCCTTGTTCAAATCAATTTGCTGGGCCCAGGTCAGGCCTGCGAATCCTAAAGCCAGCAATGCACCTGTGATTTTCTTCAACATGTCTGCGCTCCTTGGGTTGACTGCAAAAATGAGCAGTGCGGTCCATTGTGGGAAAGCGCGATGGGCTTGCGAAGAGGGTTACAGCTTAAATTGCAACAAAATGTATTAATTTTTTCTGTAAGTTGAACAATCAAGCCGCTTGGTGTTCAAGCTTGCGACCAGCGATCAATGCAGTGAAAAAACCATTGAACCACTGCATGTTCACGGGCTTGGCCATGAAGATCGTGCCCTCTGGCAAGCCGCCACGGGCCGCGATTTCTTCTTGAGACAAGGCCGAGATCACCAAACAAGTCATGCGTTGAAATTGGGCTGAGTGTTTGAGGGTGCGCAGCAGCTCAAACCCATCCACTCCAGGCATATTCAGGTCGGCAATGAGCACATCAGGGTGGATGCTGGCCATGTCAATCAGGGCCTCCAGACCCGAGGACATGGCGGTGCAGTCCACGGGCATTTCGCAGCGGTTACAGAAGTCACGCACCATGTCTCGGGTGACCGGATCGTCTTCGACCAGCAAAACCCGCAGCCTGTATTCACGGTTTTCGCCGGGACTCATCAGCATGTTGTGTTTTTTCTGGTACTCACGAATCGAGGGCATGGAGATGCGGCGGTGGCCGCCTTGTGTCTTCCAGGCCTGCAGTTCGTTTTTTTCCACCAAAGTCTGGATGGTGCCCACCGACAAGCCCAGCAATTTGGCTGCGTAGGTGGTGCCACAGTAGTCTTCGGGCGTGTCGGGTGTGGGATGTGTTTGCATGGCTTTATTTTAGTGATAAAAATGCCAAATGGCTTAAAAAGAATACTTTTTTACCTTTATTGAAACATCTTGAAACAATTTAATCGGAAGACTCCTGCGAAGCCGCCCGCTTCGCTCTGAGAGCCGGTCCCGTCCGCGACAAACGCAAAGCCTCTGCCAGTGAGGTGCGCCCTTAATATGTTGGCCAATAACAGGAGACCCTTTGATGCCCGCTCACGCTGCTGTATGGCCTGCTCGCCTGCCTTTCCGGATCACCGCGCCCGCCACTTCCTTGTGGATGAACCTGGCGATCAGTGCTTTGCGATACCCGGACAAGGCTGCGCTGGTGTTCATGGGACGGGTCTGGACTTACCACGAACTGATGGCCAGCGCCGAACAATTGGCGGGTCAACTCCAAGCTTTGGGTGTACAAGCCGGGGACCGCGTGGTGTTGGACATGCAAAACTGCCCACAGCTGGTCATCACCCACTTTGCTGTTCTGCGCATCGATGCGGTGGTGGTGCCTGTCAACCCGATGAACCGTGCTGAAGAGCTCAAGCATTACATCACCGACCCCGACACAAAAGTCGCCGTGACCACGGCCGATTTGGCCCCTGATTTGGCGCAGGCCAGCGAGGCTTTGCCGCCCGATCAACGCCTGAAACACTTGGTGGTCACTCAGTTCACCGATGTGTTTGATCCCGATACGGTCGGCCCCGAAGACATGCCCGAGGCTTGGCGTTCGTGGTTGCTGCCGGTGCGCGATTTGCCGGTCATCAGCTCAGGCCAGGTGCATGCTTGGGCCAATCTGATGGCGGCCCCCACGGTGGACTTGCCCCCGCCTCAGGCCACGACGGAGGACTTGGCCATCTTGCCCTACACGAGCGGTACCACGGGTTTGCCCAAGGGCTGCATGCACACGCACGGCACCATCATGCACAACGCCATGTCCAGTGCCTTGTGGGGCAACGGCACGCCGGAAAACGTGACCTTGTGTGTGGTGCCCATGTTCCATATCACCGGCATGGTCAGCGTTATGCACACCAGCATTTTGCTGGGAGCCAGCCTGGTGCTGATGCCGCGCTGGGACCGCGATGTGGCGGGTCATTTGATCTCGAAATGGGCCGTGACGCACTGGACCAACATACCGACCATGGTGATTGACCTGCTGGGCAGCCCGAACATGGACCGTTATGACCTGAGCAGCTTGGTCTACATCGGCGGCGGCGGCGCGGCCATGCCCGAGGCGGTGGCCCAGCGTTTGCGCGACCAGTTTGATTTGCGTTACGTGGAGGGTTATGGCCTGACCGAAACCGCAGCCCCCTCCCACACCAACCCGCCTGATGCGCCCAAGAAACAGTGTTTGGGCATCCCGTTCATGAGCGTGGAGTCGCGCATTGTGGACCCCGAGACCTTGGCCGAGCTGCCGACCGGCGAGTCGGGTGAAATCGTGATCAGCGGCCCGCAGGTTTTTAAGGGTTATTGGAAACGAGCCGAGGCGACCTCCGATGCTTTCTTTGAGCGTGACGGCTACTTGTTTTTCCGTTCGGGCGACATGGGGCGGGTCGACGAAGAGGGTTACTTCTTCATGACCGACCGCTTGAAGCGCATGATCAACGCCAGCGGCTTCAAAGTGTGGCCCGCCGAGGTTGAAGCTCTGATGTTCCGTCACCCAGCGATTCAGGAGGCCTGCATCATCGCCACCCGAGACGCCTACCGGGGCGAGTCAGTCAAAGCGGTGGTGGTTTTGCGGCAAGACCACAAGGGCCAAGTCAGCGAGCAGGACATCATCGACTGGTGCCGTGAGAACATGGCGGTATACAAAATGCCCCGCGCCGTGAGTTTTGTCGATGCCTTGCCCAAGAGTGGCAGCGGCAAAGTCATGTGGCGGGCCTTGCAAGAGGCCGAGATGGCCACTTTGGCCGCCGAAACCAAAACCACATGAGCTTGAAACTTTCCGTCCTTGACCAGTCAGCCGCCGCCTCCGGGCGTGGGCAAGACGCCACCATCCGACAGACGCTGGCGCTGGCCGAGCAAGCCGAGGCCTGGGGCTATGACCGTTTCTGGGTGAGCGAGCACCACAGCCACCCCAGCATCGTGGGCAGCGCCCCCGAAGTCTTGATGGCTGCCATTGCCGCCCGCACCCAGCGCATCCGCATTGGCAGCGCGGGGGTGATGCTGCCCCATTACTCGGCGCTCAAGGTGGCCGAGCAGTTTCGGGTGCTGGACGCCCTGGCCCCCGGTCGCATCGACCTGGGCGTGGGCCGCGCGCCGGGCAGCGATGGCCGCACCGCGCAATTGCTTAACCCCGACCGCAATGCGTCCGAGCGTTTTCCGCAGCAGGTCATGGAAATGCAAGCTTGGGTGAGTGGCCACAACCTGCCACCCGGTCACCCGGGGCACAACGTGTTCGCCTACCCGCTGTCAGAGACTGCACCCGCCGTGTGGATTCTGGGCAGTTCAGACTATGGCGCCCAATTGGCCGCGCACTTGGGGCTGCCCTATGCGTTTGCCTACTTCATCAGCGACGGGCAGGGCGCTGACGAGGCGCTGCAGATTTACCGCGAAACTTTTCGGCCCAGTGCAGCCCTGCAAAAACCCCACGCCGCCCTGTGCGTCTGGGCCCTGGCCGCTGACACCGACGAAGAAGCACTGCGCTTGTTCGAGAGTCGCGCCCGCTGGAAGATGGACCGAAATTTGGGCCGCATCGGGGCGCTGCTGCCACCTGAAGAAGCGGCGCGTGACTACAGCCCGGCCGAGCAGTTTGCCTTGGAGCGCCTGCGTGATTCGGCCTTGATCGGCTCGGCCGCCACCGTGGGCCGCAAATTGCGCCAACTGGCCGCGCGGCTGGAGGTGCAAGAGTTGGTGGTCATCACCTGGACGCATGACCCTGCAGCGCAAATGCGCTCTTACGAGTTGCTCGCCCAAGAATTTGGATTGGCGGCAAACTCTGTGCTTTAATTTTTTAAATGCACAGGATTTCTGACATGTTCACCACCGCAATCGCTGGCAGCTTGCCCAAACCCGCTTGGCTGGCCGAGACCGAAAAACTCTGGCCGCAGTGGACCACCCAGGGCCCCGAGCTGCAGCAAGCCAAGGCCGATGCCACGCTGCTGTGGATCAAGGCGCAAGAAGACGCAGGCCTGGACGTGATCGGTGACGGCGAACAAGCCCGTCAGCACTTTGTGCACGGTTTTGTGGAGCAGGTCGAGGGCATCGACTTTGTCAACAAAGTCACCATGGGCATCCGCAACAACCGCTACGACGCGCAGGTGCCTCAAGTCATTGCACCGCTGCGCCTCAAGGGCCGTGTGCATGCGTTCGAAGCCCAGTTGGCCCGCGCCCACACCAAGAAAAAACTCAAATTCACCTTGCCTGGCCCGATGACCATTGTGGACACCGTGGCCGACCGCTTCTATGGCGACAAGGTCAAGATGGCCATGGCCTTTGCCGAGTTGCTCAACCAAGAAGCGCTGGCGCTGCAGGCCGATGGTGTGGACATCATTCAGTTCGACGAGCCCGCGTTCAACGTCTACATGGACGAGGCTGCCGACTGGGGCGTCAAGGCGCTGGAGGTGGCTGCGCGCGGCCTGACCTGTACCACGGCGGTGCACATTTGCTACGGCTATGGCATCGAGGCCAACAACAAATGGAAAGAGACCCTGGGCCACGAGTGGCGGCAATACGAAAAGGTGTTCCCAGCCCTCGCCAAGAGCAGCATCCAACAGGTCAGTTTGGAGTGCATGCACTCGCATGTGCCGATGGAGATGATGAAGCTGCTGGAGGGTAAAGACGTGATGGTGGGTGTGATCGACGTGGCCAACCCGGCCATTGAAACGCCCGAAGAAATCGCTGACACCATTGGCCGTGCATTGCAGTTCGTGCCCAAGAACCGCCTGATCGCCTGCACCAACTGCGGCCTGGCCCCCATGAGCCGTGCGGTGGCCGAGGCCAAGCTCAAAGCGCTGGCCGAAGGGGCCAAGCTGGCCAGCCAGCGTTACGCCTGAGGCACTGCGCGATGAAGCAACACCCGGCATCTGCCGGGTTATGCTTGCCTCTTCGCCAGATATCCCGGACTTTTGAATGCCCCAACAAACGCTGCAGCCGCCCCTGACCTCACCTGACCTGCTCAATGCCACGCTGTCAGATCAGGGCTTTGCGGTCCTCGGAGCGGCCAGTGTTTGCGCTTTGGCCGGTGTCAAGATCGAGGCCCTTCAAGCGCTGCAACCTTCTTGGCAAGATTTGCCGCCGGACCAGTACCTCAAGGACGGGGGGCGTTATCGCCGCCGCCGTCACGCCAGCTTTGAAGTCACACCGGACCAAGTGAAAGCCGTGGCGCACCGCGCCCACTGGCAGCCGCTGTCTTACAACGCCTTGCACGGTGGCATGCAGCGTTGGTTTGAGCCCATGGCCCCCGCAGTTGTTCAGCAACACACCTGGCAAAAATTGTTGTGTTGGTTGGCCAAGGTGGCTTCTGCGGCCCAAGGCGAGCAGACCTGGTACACAGAGGCCCACCAGTTCCGCATCGACACCACCGACGGGATTGGCCGCCCTACGCCCGAAGGCGCGCACCGCGATGGCGTCAATTGGGTGGCGGTGTTTTTGGTGGGCCGCCATGGCATCAAGGGCGGCGAGACGCGGGTGTTTGACATGGACAGCCCAAGGGGCCAGCGTTTCACCCTGAGCGAACCTTGGTCGGTGCTGTTGCTGGACGACAGCCGAGTGATCCACGAAACCACACCCATCCAACCCGAGCAACCGGGCGGCTGGCGTGACACCTTGGTGGTCACGCTGCGCTCGGGTGGTTTTTTGGACGACCCAGCGCCCTGATCAATCACGGAAGTTGTCGAAGGACAGCGGCAACTCGGTCATGTCTTTGCGCAGCAGGGCCATGGCTTCTTGCAAGTCGTCACGTTTGGCACCGGTCACACGCACCGCATCCCCTTGGATCGATGCCTGTACCTTGATCTTGCTTTCCTTGATCAACTTGGTGATCTTCTTGGCATCTTCGGTCTCGATGCCGTTTTTCACCTTGATCACCTGCTTGACTTTGTCGCCGCCGATTTTTTCGACCTTGCCAATGTCCAGAAACCGCACGTCCACATTGCGTTTGGTCAGCTTGTTGCGCAAGATGTCTTCGACCTGCGTGAGTTGAAACTCGGCATCGCCGAACATCGTGATCTCTTTGTCTTTGAGCTCGATCTTGGCCGATGTGCCTTTGAAGTCAAAGCGGGTGCCGATTTCTTTGGCAGAAGTGTCAACGGCGTTGCGCACTTCGGCCATATTGGGTTCGCAAACGGTATCAAACGAGGGCATGGCTGAAACTATCCGAGGTTGAGAATGCGACAATTCTCCCATGAACCTGGAGAAAAATGTCCCCCTGCAGCCGTACAACACGTTCGGCATCGCCGCCAAAGCCCAGGCTTTGGTTCGGGTGCGCTCCGAAGCCGACCTTTTGGCCGTGCTCGCTGACCCGCAACTGGCCAGCTTTCCCAGGCAGGTGCTCGGCGGCGGCAGCAACATCGTTTTGACGGGTGATGTCAAAGCGCTGGTGCTCAAGATGGAGCTACCAGGCATTGGTCTGGCAGGCGAGACCGACAAACATTGGGTGATTGAGGCGGGAGCGGGCGTTGACTGGCATGCGCTCGTGGCCTGGACCTTGGACAACGGTTACCCGGGTCTGGAAAACATGGCGCTGATCCCCGGCACCGTGGGCGCCTCACCGGTGCAAAACATCGGTGCCTACGGCGTGGAATTGCAAGACCGCTTTGATTCGCTCGACGCCATGGACATGCTCACGGGTGAGTTGTTCAGTTTGAATGCAGCGCAGTGCGGCTTCAGTTACCGCGACTCGGTCTTCAAGCACGCTTCCGGCGGCCCGGATGGTTTGGGACTGGCGGGCAGTGCGGTCATTTTGCGGGTGCGTTTTGCGCTGCCCAAGCGCTGGAAGCCCGAGCTGGGCTACCTGGACCTGGAGCGCAAGATGGCCGAGACGGGCATCCAGAACCCCGACGCCCGGCAAATTTTTGACTGGGTGGTGGCGATTCGCCGCGCCAAACTGCCTGACCCGGCCGTGATTGGCAACGCAGGCAGCTTCTTCAAGAACCCGAGCGTGACGCCCGAGCAGTGCGCCGACATCATCGCCCGCGAACCCAAGGTGGTCCACTACCCCATGCCCGACGGCAGCATCAAGCTGGCGGCGGGCTGGTTGATCGACGCCTGCGGCTGGAAAGGCAAGACCGTGGGCCATGCTGGGGTCTATGAAAAGCAAGCGCTGGTGCTGGTCAACCGGGGCGGACGCGAGAACCCCTGCACCGGGGGCGAGGTGATGACGCTGGCCAAGGCGATTCAGACCAGTGTGTATGAGCGGTTTGGCATTCGGCTGGAGCCAGAGCCGGTGGTGATTTGATTTTGGGCGTTGGTGGTGGTTTGCCGCCCCGGATTGGGGCCTGAGCGGTCGGCCTCATACTCGCTGCGCTCGCCAAATCGGCCGATCCGCGCAGGCCCCAACCCAGCGCTAGGTCGGTGACAACCTCAATACTCGCTGGTGTTTCAACAGGTGCAGCCTTGGTGCGGGCGCCTGCCGGACTCGCCGATTTGGCGAGCGAAGCGAGTTATGAGGCGAGCCGGCAGGCGCCCGCACCAAGGCGGAAAACACCAGAACAAAATGGCAGACAACAAAAAACGGCCCGAAGGCCGTTTTTTATGGAGGCGACAGAAGCATCACTTCTTGCCGTTGCCATCCAGCTTGTAGATGTGCGGGCCCTCACCCACCGACAACAAACCGGTGTGCGCGTAGATGCCCAGCTTAGCGCGGGTGTCTGTGATGTCGAGGTTGCGCATGGTCAGCTGGCCGATGCGGTCGAGCGGGCTGAACGGCGCGTCTTCCACCTTCTCCATGCTCAAACGCTCGGGGGCGTAGGTCAGGTTGGGCGACTCGGTGTTCAGGATGCTGTAGTCGTTGCCACGGCGAAGTTCCAGTGTCACGGTGCCGGTCACGGCGCGGGCCACCCAGCGCTGGGCGGTTTCGCGCAGCATGATGGACTGCGGGTCGAACCAGCGGCCTTGGTACAACAAGCGGCCCAAGCGCAGGCCGTTGATGCGGTACTGCTCGATGGTGTCTTCGTTGTGGATGCCGGTGACCAAACGCTCGTAGGCGATGTGCAGCAGCGCCATGCCGGGGGCTTCGTAGATGCCGCGGCTCTTGGCTTCGATGATGCGGTTCTCGATCTGGTCGCTCATGCCCAAGCCGTGGCGGCCGCCGATTTCGTTGGCTTTCAGGAACAACTCGACCGGGTCAGCGTATTCCACGCCATTCAGGGCCACGGGCATGCCTTCTTCAAAGCGCACGCTCACTTCTTCGGCCTTGACCTCGACTTCGGGCTTCCAGAACGCCACGCCCATGATGGGGTTGACGATCTTCATGCCGCTGGCCAGGCTTTCCAGGTCTTTGGCTTCGTGGGTCGCGCCCAGCATGTTGCTGTCGGTGGAGTAGGCCTTTTCGGCGCTCATCTTGTAGCCAAAACCGTTGGCGGTCATGAAGGCGCTCATCTCGGCGCGGCCACCCAGCTCGTCGATGAACAGCTGATCCAGCCAGGGCTTGTAGATCTTCAGGCTCGGGTTGGTCAGGAGGCCGTAGCGGTAAAAGCGCTCGATGTCGTTGCCTTTGAAGGTGCTGCCGTCGCCCCAGATGTTGACGTCGTCTTCCTTCATGGCGGCCACCAGCATGGTGCCGGTCACAGCGCGCCCCAGCGGGGTGGTGTTGAAGTAAGTGATGCCACCGGTAGAGATGTGGAAAGCGCCACACTGGATGGCGGCAATGCCTTCGTGCGCCAGCTGGGTGCGGCAGTCAACGAGGCGGGCTTTTTCTGCGCCGTATTCCATCGCCTTGCGGGGAATTTCGTTGTAGTCGGCTTCGTCAGGCTGGCCCAGGTTGGCGGTGTAGGCGTAGGGCAGGGCGCCCTTTTGCTTCATCCACAGCAGGGCAGCGGAGGTGTCCAGGCCGCCCGAGAAGGCGATGCCGACTTTTTGCCCTTTGGGCAGGTTTTGCAGGATGGTGCTCATGTTTTGAATCCGATCAACCGAAGTGGCAGATGTAGTGGTAAGCCTCGGTCACACGGATCTCGAACTTCGAGTTGCCGGGCACGCTGAATTCTTCGCCTGCGCTGGATTTGACCCACTCGTTGCTGCCGTCGAGCTTGTATTCGCAAGAGCCGCCCACGCACTCCATGATTTCAGGCGCGCCGGTGTTGAAGGTCAAGGTGGCGGGCAGAATCACGCCCACCGACAGTTTGGTGCCGTCGGCCAGGGTCAGGCCGTGGCTGACGCATTTGCCGTCAAAGTAAACATTGGCTTGGGTATTGACGGAGACGCCGTCGATGGTTTGGGTGGTCATGGGTGATGATTCAGAGGGGCGGGTCAGTCCCGCGTCAATGGAAAAGGGCGTCTTTGGACGCCCTTGGTGGTCAGTCAGCCTGACATTTTAGGCCAGACGGCCGATCCCGTTCAGGGACTGACAAGGCTCGGCCCTCATGGATTTTCAGCGCCAATGGCCATGGCGGCGGTTGTGAACGTGGCCATTGCTCCAGCCCCAACCCAGATGGATGGTGGAGTAGACCGGTGGGTAGTTTCGGTAAACCGGAGTGGGTACATACACCACGCGGGATTCGGTGATGAGTGGAGCCATTGGGGTGCTGGTGGTCACCACCGTGTCTGCAGGTGCGGCAGACTGGGGCATGCCGATGGGCGTGACTTGAAGGTGGATGGTAGGGCCCGGGTCTTGGGGCAGTTGAACGCTGTATTGCTTGCCTGCGTATTCGTAAACCACGTTGTAACCGCTCAAACGGTTTTCGTAAGCGGTCTGGGTGGTGCAGGTGGTTTGGTTTTGCATTTGACTGCCCGGATTCTCGATCCGGTCGCCCATGATGACGCCGCCCATGACGCCGGCCATGGTGGCCACAGCACGGCCCGATCCGCCCCCGATTTGGTTGCCGATCGCAGCGCCGGCGATGGCGCCCATCAAGGCGCCTGCGCCGGATGTGGGGTTCTGCACAGCCACAGGGGTTTGCGTGCAGGTTTGGCGTGGCACGGCGACTTGTTGGTAAACCGCAGTGCGGGAGATCACTTGTCCGATTTCCTGGGCTTGCACCAGCCCGCTTGCTGCAAGTAAAAGAGTGGTCATCAGGGTTTTCATGATCGGTTTCTCCGTGAAATCAATGAGGTCGAGTTTAGCTTTGATGTTGTGTTTCTGGATGGCTGGCAGGTAAAGTTGTTGCGCTTTTCATGGAAGGCGGCAAGCAGGCAGTTTTGCCTGCGGCCACCGCCGTGCGCCGATGCCGACCATCAGCGACCCCTGTTTTTTCTCAGGCAGGCCAGTGGTCTGGCGTGAAGCCCACAGTGACCCGCCCCGAGGGCCAGGCAATGACCGGCCGTTTGATGGTGCTGGCGTGCACCAGCATGACTTGTTTGGCGCTGGCACTGTCCGTCACGCCAGCTTGCACCGTGTCATCCAGCTTGCGCCATGTTGTGCCTTTGCGGTTGAGCAGGGTTTCCCAGCCCACCGCACCCAGCCAGGTGTCCAGCTGCGCCTCGGGCACGCCTTGTTTCTTGAAGTCGTGAAATGACGCGTTCAGGCCTTGGTCGTCCAGCCAGGCGCGGGCTTTTTTGACGGTGTCGCAGTTGGGAATGCCGTAAACAATGGGGTCCATGGGGAATTGATCCGATGAAATGAGACAAGACTGGGCGACAATCGCCGCTTATGAAGACTCTACAGGAATGGCTCGACTGGTGCGAGCAGCTACACCCCGTGGCCATTGACATGGGGCTGGATCGCGTGAAAACCGTGGCCGACAACATGGGGCTGCATTTTGACTGCCCCGTTATCACCGTGGCAGGCACCAATGGCAAGGGCTCGACCTGCGCCATGCTTGAAGCCGTGCTGCTGCAAGCGGGTTATCGCACAGGCGTTTACACCTCACCGCATCTGGTGCACTTCGAAGAGCGTTGCCGTTTGCATGGTGAGTCGGCCTCGGCCGAGGCCTTTGCCCAAGCGTTTGCCGCTGTCGAGGCGGTGCGCGGCGATGTCAGCCTGACTTATTTCGAGTTCAGTACCCTGGCGATCCTTCACCTGATGGCCAAGTCCAATCTTGACGTGGCCATTTTGGAAGTGGGATTGGGTGGTCGCCTGGATGCGGTCAACATCGTCAACGCCGATTGCGCGGTGATCACCAGCATCGATCTGGACCACATGGCCATCTTGGGCAAAGACCGCGAGAGCATTGGTTTGGAGAAGGCGGGCATCATGCGTGCCGGGCGGCCGGTGATCGTGAGCGACCCGGTGCCGCCGCAAAGCGTGATCGACCATGCGGCTTCCGTTGGCGCTGATCTGTGGCTGTTTGGCCGGGATTTCAATTTTTCGGGTGACAAGCAGCAGTGGGCTTGGGCGGGGCGCGAACGCCGCTACAGCGGCATGGCCTACCCGGCCTTGCGCGGGGCCAATCAGTTGATCAACGCCTCGGGTGTGCTGGCGGCGCTTGACGCCCTGCGCCAGCGTATCCCCGTCACGGCCCAGGCCGTGCGCAACGGTTTGGCCATGGTCGAGCTGCCCGGACGCTTTCAGATCGTGCCAGGGCAGCCTGTTTTGGTGCTGGATGTTGCGCACAACCCCCATTCGGTGGCGGCGCTGGCGGCCAACTTGGATGCCATGGGCTTTTACCCGACCACGCACGCGGTGATGGGGGCCATGGCGGACAAGGACTTGTTGCCCATGCTCCAAAAAGTCAACCCAATGATTGACCGGTGGTATTTTACAGATTTGCCACTGCCCAGGGCAGCCAAAGCCAAGGATTTGCAGCAAGCCTGGGCCGCGCAAAACCAGCGCGCTGATGCCAGCAGCAGTGTGCATGTCGACCCTATGCGGGCCCTGCAGGCGGCCATCGACGTCGCAGACCCGGCTGATAGAATTGTTGTCTTTGGCTCTTTTTATACCGTTGGCGGTGTTTTGCAAGAGGGTATTCCCCGAATGCAATCCAAACACCTCAGCCCTTGAGCACTTGCCATGGCGTTTTTCAAGTTCCGTTTTCCGGGTCAAGCGGCCTCATCCCCAGCCTCGGCCGAAACGGTCGCGCCCGGATCAGGCGAAAGCATCGAGTTGGTGCGTCGACGCGCTCGCCATCGCTTGATTGGTGCCGTGGTTCTGGTGCTGCTCGCTGTGGTCGGCTTTCCTTTGTTGTTTGACACGCAACCGCGCCCGGTGGCGGTAGACACCCCGATCTTGATTCCGGATCGCCCCACCAGTGCCAATTTGAAAGTGACGCCGGCCTTGCCCCCGGAAGCAAGCCCTGCCAAACCCTTGTTGCCCGCCGCCAATCCTTTGCCCTCGCTGGAGGGCTTGGATGCCAAAGAGGAAGCGGTTCAAGCCGCCAAACCTGCGCCCGCGGATGAACTCAAGCCAGTGCAAGAGCCTGCACCCAAGCCGCAAGTGGTCAAGTCCGAAGTCAAGCCCGCACCCAGCAAAACCGACAAGACGGAAGCCGTGGCCAAAGCCAAAGACGACGGTAACAAAGCCCTTGCTTTGCTCGAAGGCATGCCTCCTGCAGCCAAAGCTGAGCGGCATGTGGTGCAGGTCGGTGCCTTCAGTGATCCGGCTAAGGTGCGCGAAGTGCGCCGCAAGTTGGAACAAGCGGGCTTGATCACCTTCACGCAAGTGGTGGAGACCCCTGACGGCAAATCCACGACTAGGGTTCGGGTGGGACCCTTCAGCAGCCGTGAGGAGGCTGACAAAGTCGCGGCCAGGGTTCGCAAACTCGACTTCTCACCAGCCGTCTTGAGGATCTGATGTGGCACTCGCCCTGACCGACTGGATTTTGTTGGCGGTTTTGCTGGCCTCCATGTTGGTGGGTTTGTGGCGCGGCTTGGTTTACGAGGTCTTGTCACTGGCGGGGTGGATGGCTGCTTTCATTTTGGCGCAGTGGTTGGCCGCTGATGTCGTGGCTTTTTTGCCTTTTCTCAAACAAGCAGCGGCGCAGGTGCAGTACGCGGTGGCCTTTGCCTTGGTGTTTGTTGCGTCCTTGTTTGCGGCCGGGTTGTTGTCTTGGTTGGTTAAAAAATTGGTGGAAACCGTCGGTTTGCGTCCGGTGGACAGGGCGCTCGGTGGCATTTTTGGTTTGGCGCGCGGCGTGGTGCTTTTGTTGGCCTTGACGGTGGTCTTGCAGTTGCTGGGTTTCTCGCAAGAGGACTGGTGGCGCGGGGCTGTGGGGCCGACCTGGCTGGAATTCACACTCAAGGGCCTCAAGCCCCTCTTGCCACAAGCCTTTGTCGATTATTTGCCTTGAACATTTCCGGGCGCAGCGATTTTTTGAACGGATAAAAAGTATGTGTGGAATTGTCGGCGTTGTCAGCAGCGCTCCGGTCAATCAACTGATTTATGACGCCTTGTTGCTGTTGCAGCACCGGGGCCAAGATGCGGCAGGCATCGTCACGCAACTGGACCGCAAGTTTTTCATGCACAAGGCCAAGGGCATGGTGCGTGATGTGTTTCGCACCCGAAATATGCGCAGCTTGCCCGGCAATTGTGGGTTGGGCCAAGTGCGTTACCCGACCGCGGGCAACGCCTTCAGCGAAGAAGAAGCACAACCCTTTTATGTGAATGCCCCCTTTGGTTTGGTTCTGGTGCACAACGGAAATTTGACCAATGCGCACGCCCTCAAGGCTGAGTTGTTTTCCAACGACCATCGCCACATCAACACCGACAGCGACTCTGAAGTCCTGCTGAACGTTTTGGCCCATGAGTTGGAAAAAACCACACGCGGTTTGCCGCTCAAACCCATGGATGTGTTTGAGGCCGTGCGCGGCGTGAACCGCCGCATCAAAGGCTCTTATGCGGTGATCGCCTTGATCGCTGGCCACGGTTTGGTGGCCTTTCGCGATCCGCACGGCATTCGCCCCTTGTGCATGGGTCGTGGCGAAGACGGCTCCATCATGCTGGCCAGCGAGTCGGTGGCGCTGGATGGCACAGCGCACCAGTTTGAGCGCGATGTGGCCCCGGGTGAAGCGATTTTTGTCGATTTGCAAGGACAACTGCATACCCAGTCGTGTGCCGAAAAGACGCAGCTGAGCCCCTGCATTTTTGAATTCGTTTACCTGGCCAGACCCGACTCCACCATGGACGGCATCTCGGTCTACCAAGCCCGTTTGAATTTGGGCGAGACACTGGCCAAGCGCGTGATCTCGACCGTACCGCCCAGCGACATCGATGTGGTGATCCCTATCCCCGAATCCAGCCGCCCCAGCGCGACGCAATTGGCCCATTTGCTGGGCATTCCCTACCGCGAAGGTTTTGTCAAAAACCGCTATGTCGGCCGCACCTTCATCATGCCGGGCCAGGCGGTGCGCAAAAAATCGGTGCGTCAAAAGCTCAACACCATTGTCAGCGAATTCAAGGGTCGCAATGTGTTGTTGGTGGACGACTCCATCGTGCGCGGCACCACCAGCCGCGAGATCGTACAAATGGCGCGAGACGCGGGCGCGCGCAAGGTCTACATGGCCAGCGCTGCGCCCCCTGTCCGCTACCCCAATGTGTACGGCATCGACATGCCCACCAGCCAAGAGCTGGTGGCGCACGGCCGCAGCATCGAAGAGATCCGCGAGATCATTGGCTGCGACGCTCTGATTTATCAGGATGTTGACGCCATGAAAACCGCCGTGGCCCAGGCGCGTGTCAATGCAGCCGGGACGCTTTCCGACTTTGATGCGTCCTGCTTTGATGGTGTGTACGTCACAGGCGATATTTCCATCGATGACATCACGCGTTTGAACGAAACCCGAATCCAGGTGGAAGAGGGCGACGATGACAACTCCCGCCTGGCTTTGCCCAATGCCAGTGTTTGAAAAGCTGACATGACTGACACCTCAAAACTTGACGACCTGCACATCGAAACCCTCGCGGTTCGATCTGCTGTGGAGCGCAGCCAATATGGCGAAAACTCTGAAGCGCTTTACCTGACCAGCGGCTATGTGCAGCCCACTGCCGCTGCCGCTGCCGCCCGATTTGCGGGCGATGAGGAAGGCTACACCTATGGCCGCTATGGCAACCCCACAGTTTCTAGCATGGAAATGCGGCTGGCGGCACTCGAAGGCACAGAAGCTGCGATGGGCACGGCCTCGGGCATGTCCGCCATTTTGATGATGTGCATGGGCTTGCTCAAAGCGGGCGACCATGTGGTGTGCTCGCGCTCTATGTTTGGCTCGACCATCAAGTTGATCGGTTCGGACCTCGCCAAATTCGGCGTGGAGTCCAGCTTTGTCTCTCAGACCGACTTGAAAGAGTGGCAAGCCGCCATCCGCCCCAATACCCGGCTGTTTTTTGCCGAAACGCCCACCAATCCCCTGACCGAGGTGTGCGACATTCAGGCTTTGGCCGACATGGCGCACAACGCAGGCGCTTTGTTTGCGGTGGACAATTGCTTTGCCACGCCGGCCTTGCAACGCCCCGTGGCCATGGGGGCCGACATCATCATGCATTCGGGCACCAAGTACCTCGATGGCCAAGGCCGTGTGATGGCGGGGGCCCTGTGCGCGCCACAGCAAATGATCACCGAAAAGTTTTTACCCGTGCTCAAAAGCGGTGGGATGACGCTGGCGCCCTTCAACGCCTGGGTGGTGCTCAAAGGGCTGGAAACACTGGACCTGCGCATGCGTGCGCAAACCGCTCGTGCCCAAATCTTGGCCGAATGGCTGGAAAAGCACCCTTCGGTGGCTCGCGTCCACTACCCCGGCCTGGCCAGCCATCCACAGCACGACTTGGCCATGCGCCAGATGTCGGGTTTGGGCGGTGCGGTCTTGTCCTTTGATGTCAAAGCCGACGGCCCCGAGCAATCCCGCGCACGCGCATTCCATGTGCTCGATTCGATGCAAATGCTGTCTTTGTCCACCAATCTGGGGGACACCAAAACCCTGGTTGCCCACCCAGCCAGCACCTCACACGGTCGTTTGACCGAGGCCCAGCGTCAAGCTGCCGGCATTGGCCAAGGCCTGATCCGCGTGGCCGTTGGCCTGGAATACCCGCAAGACATCCAAAAAGACCTCTCTCGTGGTCTCGATACCCTTTGATATGACGACACCCTCACGTACCCGCACCCGTTTTGCCCCATCGCCCACAGGTTTCATTCATCTGGGCAATATCCGCTCGGCTTTGTACCCTTGGGCCTTTGCCCGAGCCACCGGCGGCGACTTCATTTTGCGCATCGAAGACACCGACCTCGACCGCTCCACACAAGCGTCTGTGGACGTGATCATCGAAGGCATGGCTTGGTTGGCGCTGAACCACGACGAAGGCCCTTTTTATCAAATGCAACGCATGGACCGCTACAAGGCGGTACTGGCGGAATTGATTGCTGCGGGTCATGTCTACCCTTGTTACATGAGCATGGCAGAGCTCGACGCTTTGCGCGAGCACCAGATGGCCAACAAGGAAAAGCCCCGTTATGACGGCACTTGGCGTCCGGCCGAGGGCAAAACGCTGCCGGCTGTTCCTGATGGTGTGAAGCCCGTGCTGCGCTTCAAGAACCCTATCGGCGGCTTGGTCGCTTGGGACGACAAAGTCAAAGGCCGCATCGAGATCAGCAACGACGAGCTCGATGACCTGGTGATCGCTCGGCCGGACGGCACACCCACCTACAACTTCTGTGTGGTGGTGGACGACATCGACATGCAGATCACGCATGTGATCCGTGGCGACGACCATGTGAACAACACACCACGGCAGATCAACATCTTCAAAGCCTTGGGCCAAGAGCCCCCGGTCTATGCCCACCTGCCCACTGTGCTCAACGAGCAGGGCGAGAAGATGAGCAAGCGAAACGGTGCCAAGGCCGTGACGGCCTACCGCGATGAAGGTTACTTGCCTGACGCCATGGTCAACTACCTGGCGCGTTTGGGTTGGAGTCACGGTGACGATGAAATCTTCAGCCGGTCGCAATTCCTCGAATGGTTCAACTTGGACCACTTGGGCCGCAGCGCCGCGCAGTTTGACGAAGCCAAACTCAAATGGGTCAACGCCCAACACCTTAAAGCCATGAGCGATGACGCGTTGGCCCAGCACGTTCAGCCATTCCTAACCCAATTGGGTGTGGTGGCCGATGAGCGACTGGCCAATATCTGCGGACTCTTCAAAGACCGTTGCGACACGCTCGTGGTCTTGGCCCAATGGATCTCGGTCTTCTATCTGGACGTGGTGCCCAATCCAGAAGAAAAAGCGCAACATGTGACCGATGCGGTCAAACCGGCCCTGGCCGTGTTGGCCGGTAAGCTCGCCACATGCGCGTGGGACAAGGCGACGATTGCTGCGGCCATCAAGGAAACTTTGGGCGAGACCGGCCTCAAAATGCCTCAAATTGCCATGCCGGTTCGTGTGTTGGTGATGGGCACATCGCAGACGCCATCGCTGGATGCTGTGCTTGCTTTGAGTCAAAGAGAAAAAATTCTGCAGCGTTTGAAAAACGCCTGAATTTCTGTCTATAATTCAAGTCTCGACACCAACGAGGCATAACGGTCAAGCAGCAATGCTAAACGTTGTACCAAAGGGGGTATAGCTCAGCTGGGAGAGCGCTTGCATGGCATGCAAGAGGTCAGCGGTTCGATCCCGCTTACCTCCACCAAAGTGTCGAGAAGATTCGAAAGAATCAGTCCAGGTTATGACCCTATCGTCTAGAGGCCTAGGACATCACCCTTTCACGGTGAGTACCGGGGTTCGAATCCCCGTAGGGTCGCCAAGTTTTGTAGCACTTGGTTGGTTTGCATCAGCAAGCTGACAAAAGTTACAGCTACCAGGAGTGGTAGTTCAGTTGGTTAGAATACCGGCCTGTCACGCCGGGGGTCGCGGGTTCGAGTCCCGTCCACTCCGCCAAAATGAAAAGCCTAAGTAGTTTTCTACTTAGGCTTTTTTGCTGTTGGCACGGTTTGAACAACTCTTACTGGCCCTGAAAAAGGTCGTTTGTCAGTCAGCCTCAATGAGGGCTAGACGAGGTGAACATACTTGCAGTAAGCTCCAAAGCTTTTCCGATAACTCCTTGTCAGTCATGGACAGTTTGCTTCCCGCCATTCCAGCCAAACGCTACTTCACCATCGGTGAGGTGGGCGAGCTGTGTGGCGTCAAGCCACACGTCTTGCGCTACTGGGAGCAAGAGTTCACGCAACTGCGTCCGGTCAAGCGCCGCGGTAACCGCCGCTATTACCAACGACACGAAGTGATGATGATCCGCAGAATACGCGGTCTCTTGTACGACCAAGGCTTCACCATCAGCGGTGCTCGCAACAAGTTGATGGAGTTGACCCAGAGCGAACGCCAGCTCATGCGCTCGGGTGCGTTTTTAGATGAAATGCTGGAAGACAACAGTGCTGAAATGGAGGCCTCAGCCGACTTGTCACAAGACGATGATGCGAAGCACCTGGAAACCCCACGACCCTCTCTGGCTGGTTTGGAATCGGGCTTCTCGGTGCATCAAGAGCTTTTGCAAATTCGCGCGTTGCTGACTGTCTGAACAAGACCTGATTCAGGCTATAATTTGAGACTTGTCGGCGTGTAGCGCAGCCTGGTAGCGCACTTGCATGGGGTGCAAGGGGTCGCGAGTTCGAATCCCGCCACGCCGACCATTTATTCCTAATGAAATCAACGGGTTACAGCTCACAAGGCTGTGACCCGTTTCTCTTTGTGCGTTAAGCTTCTGATATTGCCCCCCTAATTGCCCCCCTTTGTTATCAATTGGGATTTTGCGATAGGCTTGATGATGCACTTCAGCACTATGAATTGGCTTGGCTCTTTCACTACCACTGGGGTATGTTGCTCCCTCAACCCAAGCAACAAATTGCCTGTGTGCGGAGTTTTGGCCGTCCCGTCACGGAACTTGCAGCCTTGCAGAAGGCCATATTCACCTTTGCTTGCCGAGCTGCCGAAAAATTGCGAAAGCAGGGCAGCCACGCTTGGGTATTGATGGTGCTCAACCGTACCAGCTCGTTTCGAGAGCGAGGCGCTTAGTACAGCGGGTATCGACTGTTCAACATGTTGGAGTCAAGCAGCGACAGCGCTGCACTTACTCAAGGCGGACTGGCAGCGCTACAAGCGATTTACAGGCAATGTTTCAATTTCGCCAAGGCAGAGGTGATGCTGATGGATTTGAGCTCAACCAATCGGCATCAATACAGTCTGGACTTGTGTCCAGAGGATGATGCCAGCCGATGGTGTTGGATGTCGGCGATGGAGGGTTCAATCGCCGGTTTGGACGGAGTAATGTGACATTAGCGACTAAAGGTGTGGCTTCTTCAGCCAACACTGATCCACAAAGCAGGAGCGTCGAACACCGCGTTACACCACACGCTGGGAAGAGTTGATGACTGTGAAATGTTGAAGTTCAAAGTCACTCACCATATTGACCTATGGCCTGATTGAAGGGCTCTAAACAGGAGCACGGTGTGCGGCCGTGAGCTTGTATACGCGCTGCGACCATCAAAGATTTGCAGTGAGACCCGATCGCAGTCTTGATTGCTCGAACCCCACTACAACCCCACTACCTGTTTATGACGGGTTGTTCTTGTGATGGTCTCGCATAGTGTTTTGGACAAAAGATGTGCTGTAAATTAATATACAAAATATATAATAAAAAATTTTACAATTATTTAGTAAGTTGTGCAATCAACTCTGTCGCCCCTTCTTTGGCAAGAAGTTCGTGTTGAGTTTAGTTGTGGCTGTGGTGGTTGTGAGAACTGCCGCATCCGGTCAAGGCTTTTGTCATAGGCGTCGTCAGCGGCTCTGCGAGCGTTAGAAACATTGCCGTACTTCCAACAATTCAAGCCTCGCTTTTTTATTTCTGCTTCTCTTTCATCATGCCAAATATTTATGGATGGTAAATTCATCCACTCTAAGCACAACGCACCATCACTCTGAGCTCGAAATTTGGCTTGCATTTCCTGTGATGATGCACAACCACCCAGAATCAATGGCGTGGTTAGAAATATCAACAAAAACTTTTTCATCGTTATCCTTTTTGTACGTCAAGATTTAAAGGCAACAAGCCAAAAACTCATGAGTCATTTGCTGCGGTTTCACTGTTACCAACAGATGATTTGAGTTAAATTTAACGTGGTTTAAAGTCTCCCACGCTGCGATTCTTGTGTCAATGCAGGAGCGCAAAAAACCAACACCGGGACGACCACAAGGGGCCAAGACCTTTGACCCTGCACCTGCGTTGGCATTTGGTTCTGCGGTCCGGCAAATGCGACTCGACATGGGGTTGTCACAGGAAGAGTTGGCAAGTGCAGCTCATGTGGAGCGTTCTCACATGGGCAAGATTGAGCGTGGGGAGCACATGCCCAACTTTTTGCTGATCCTTAGGCTTGCAAAGGCGCTAATGATTTCCCCTGGGACATTAGTAGACAGGGCGGTTGAACTTATGTGACACCAGTAGGGCACACCTGAGGAGGCTTTACGCAAATACTTTCACCCATAGCGATGAATCCATGCTGGAGCTGTCGCTGACAAATCTCTTCGACGAGGGGCCATCGATGTCGGGCAGCTACCATTTTCACTGATGTTGCATGCCACTCCTCCTAGTCTAGCTGCTGGCCATTCACACCCTTTTTTTAATACTTATTTTCTATGATTGGAACTTGTTCCAATCTCAGGTCCAAGAATGTAGATTCCCGTGGATCGAAATCCATGGGTACAACGTCGAAGCCACTACCAGTTCACCAGCAAGCATTGGCGTCATTTGATGAAAAGTCCTATCGTTCGCCCAAGTTCGATTAGATACAGCAACTTAGCTCTGTTCGCTTGACGAATGCGTCTGTTTGCTCGGGTCTCTCGACCATGCGCAAGGTGGGCTGAAGCAATTTGCTCAATCCCCTTTGGGGTCTTGGGGCCGCCCCCAGCGCCGTGCATCCGGCAAACGGTGTGTCCACGGACAGCGAAGCCGTTACAGCGTTGTTTCGATCGCTTAGAGCAGGCTGTGCATCGCAGGGCAGGGTAACGTCCAAATGCCGGTACAAAATCATCGGAGGTCTGTGTGATCATGGATTTGTGGCTCATTCAGGCTGAATTTATTTCTTTTGCGCATGACCCCATGCAACTTGTCGTAACCTTGTCCGGGCTAGTTATAGATGAGTTAGCCGCTTGAAGGAATGTTGAATATGGTTAACCGAACAAGTCTGTTGCATGAGATGTATGCTTGAAATGACATGTACTGCAATCGGTCATGGGTTAGCCTTGGCGAATTACAGTGCTGTTCGAAAAATTGGAATACCCCCGGCGGGTTTACATACGAACAATGATGGGGCGCATCCAGACGGTACGACTGCGGGTGCATCCGTTGACGATTTGGAAACGACTGGGTATCGTTCGTCCGCAATAGCACGCCCATCTTGCTTGGACTCCATTTTCCTGATGAGGGGGAGCCACTTCGGTGCGGTATCGTCGCCACTAAATTGTGACGGTTTCGATTCACCTCCACAGATGCTCTTAGGCTCTGGCCAATGGTCCCATGCAAAACTCGCCCGTGTCGGGGTCGTAGCTGCTTGCGTCTAGTTCGCTGTCCCTCACCCTGATGATGTTGTCATCATTTGACTTGTCCTCAAGTGTTGGTGGTGCTTTTGGCGGTGGTGGTGGTGAAAAGGATTCCCTACAGTGACCTAGGGTTTGTGGCTCGGCCGACCCTGAAACCCTATACGCTTTGTCGGTCTGAAACCCTATAGGTTTCTCTTTCCTAGCCCCGTTGCCTTTGCTGGTGAAAACCTGAGTCACTGTTCTGATGGGCTTGGATGGTGCATCGGTGTTGATGCCCAGTGCCAGCGCGTAGGGTACGGGGTCACGCTCCATGTTGTCCCGTATCACTGCCCATGCTGCCGATTTGGTGGCCGGGTCATTGCGCAGTTTGTCAAGCACTTGGTGTGTGATGAGCGTTTTGTGTTGGCCACTCAGCTTTGAGCGTGGTTTGCTGAAACCAAAAACAGAGGCCACGTCTTTGTAAAACTTGGCCTGTAGTTCGCTCAGTTTCCGTTTCCCGCCCACCACATCGGATCCACGTAATCGGCCACCGATCAGAGGGACCAACAAAACATGCGCATGGTCTTGGGCTTCGTCTCGGTGAATGTCCACGCTCATGATGTTGTCCAGACCCCCAAAAGCAGTGCCAGCCCAGTGGGCGCAGGCGTTGAAATACTCGATCACGTCTAGCTGATGGTTGGACGGCAAACTGAATATCAACTCCAAGCCCAAAACCCCATTTTTTCGGTCTTTAGTGATGCCTGCCTCGGTCATTTTGGCTTTGGCCAGCTTTGCTACGTCCTCGGGCGTTTCAGGCCCCATGAGGATGATGTTCAGGTGTGACCGTGTCGCATCGATGTGACCTGATGCGCCCAATTCGGCCTGAATGGTGCGCCTGTTGTGCCGAGCCGACTTGGACCATATGCCGGGTCCTGTGAGCTTTTTCAGCCTCATGAATGCAGCCCCGCTCATGTCGTGCGCTCCAACTTGGCCAGCGGGTCACGCGCCCGTTTGATGTTGTCGGGCTTGGTGTTCAGCCAAAAGAAGGAAACGCTCACCGATGCCTTTCCGTTCAAACATGTGACCGTTTCACGTTCGTGATCCATTACGATGCTGTGCCCATTTTGAAGGGCGCTGATCGTGCTGTACAGGCAGTGGTCGTCGTGGTGTACGGACTCAAACCTGTTTAGGCTTCGGCCGCCAACCAACAAGCCCAACATGGTGGCCAGCTTGGAGGTTTGTGGTGGACTTGAATCGTAATGTTTGATGTTTTTGGCCGTGGTGGTGTCCAGCCCCTCGGCCATTTTTGTTTGATGTTTGAACATGGCTCACCCAGCTGTTTTGGGTGATCGTGAGCTGGCTTGGGCATTTACCCATGCGTGTATCTCAGAGGCCAGCCATCGCGAGCTTCGGCCGATTTTTATGGGTTGAGGAAACTTGCCAGCTTGGATTTGCAGGTAGACGTTGGACCGACATAGGCCGATGCGTTGGCATAACGTCGGCATGTCCAATAAAAGAACTTCGGTTGTTTGTGGGGTTGGTTTTTTGTCACTGAGTGACGAGATGGTCTGGTTCACGATAAAGCCCTTAAAGGCTTGGCCGTGCATCATTGAAAAAGCGGCCAAGCGTTTTATAAGAAACAGTGCTTCTGTTTCACGCTTCGCCGCTGGACTACTGCTTTGAACTCGTGCCCCGCACAGGTCGGGGCGCTTGCACGTGCTGTGCAAGCGTTCTGATTTATAACGTTTCCAACTATTGAACTGGGGAACGATTTACGCTTCGGATGATTTTGGGTGCTGTGCCCTTAATGGCTCCGTGTGGCGACGATCCAGTTAGCTATTTGTATGTCTATTATAGTCCGCCAATGTAGTTAACACAAGATCACGCCTCTCGCGCCAGTGTCACCACGATGCCTGG
The DNA here is from genome assembly GCA_027486495.1 of Comamonadaceae bacterium. Taxonomy (GTDB): domain Bacteria; phylum Pseudomonadota; class Gammaproteobacteria; order Burkholderiales; family Burkholderiaceae_C; genus Limnohabitans_A. Next base: position 30,558 of record JAIXOZ010000037.1, read on the forward strand.
CTTGTCGGCCAGCAGTGCCAGCCTGTCACCCAGTCGCTGCCACGCCTCACGCATAGGTGTTTCGTATTGCGCCCGCTGATAGATGCGTTTGACCTTGGTTTGTTCTGTGTGGTTCAGGCATCGCTCGATCACGTCAGGTAAAACGCCCAATTCAGCCATGAGTGTGGCCCCGGTGCGCCTCAGGTCATGGGGTCTCCATTGACCGCCTGCCAGCGCCAGCGAATCGGTTTGTTTGCTTCGGCCGCTCATGGGTTCGCAATCGCCGCGCTGTCGGTCGGCCACTTGCTTGGTTACCGTCTTAGGGCAAACCGGACCATTCAGGCGTGATGCCGGGAAAACCCATTCGGTCAAGCCCGTGTGCTGGCGCAGGGCTTCAAATTGCCTCAGGGCCATGTCGTTCAGTTGGACTATGTGCCGCTTGCCGTTCTTGGTCTCGGGCAGGGTCCACAGTCGCCGCTCAAAATCAACATGCTCCCAACGTGCGCCCAATACTTCACCGATGCGGGTGATGGTGGCCAGCTGAATGGTCAGGGCGCATTGTGATGATTCCACCAAACCGGATACGGGCAGGCGCTTGAAAAACTCGATCAGTTCAGCCTCAGACAAAACCCGGTCACGCTCCACGCTGCCGCCGATCTTGTGTTTTTTGATTCTTGCGGTCGGGTCGGCCTCGATGTGGTCACGGTCCATCGCAAAACCAAACAGCTGGCGCAGGTCGCTGAATACCCGCTCAGTCATGCGTTTGACGCCACGGTTCATCATGGTGTCGATGATGTGTTGAATGTGCGCCTTGGTCACGTCAGCCGCTGCCACGTCACCAATGAGGGGGAAAACGTCAGCCTCAAACGCCCTCAGGGCTTCGCTGCCGCCGTCTTGGCGCTTCTTCAAGTCTGTGCGCTGCCAAAGTTCAAACAAGCCCCTGACGGTCATTCTGGCGTCTTTGGCTGCGAGTTCTTGCAGGCGGGTGATTTGGGTTTGCTTGGCTTCGATCTGGTCGGCTTGCTTTTTCAGGCGGTCGGCTTCTTTGTCGGCCAGCGGGTCAATCCCGTCTTTGATCTTGCCCTTGAGGGTGTCCCTTTCGTCTCGAATGGCTTTCAGGGTCATTCGTGGCCATGCGCCGATGCGTACCTGTCGGACTTTGCCGCCGAAGTTGTAGCGCCATTCAAAATCCACGGAAACAGCCTCAGGGGCGTTTTTGATAGCCCTGACGATGCCAAACATGCGGTCACCGTCTGACAACCGTTTGCCGTGGTCTGAGGGCTTGAGTGCTCCAAGTGCTTTGGTGGTGATCTTGGCCATATGTACGGGCTTGAGGGGAGATTGCCCCCCTAATTGCCCCCCTGTTTTCTATGGCTGTCAGTGTACCCTGATGGACTGATATGGACAATGGATAATTGTTTATCTATCCTAAGTCATTGATTTTTATAATATTTTTCGGTTGGTCTAGTGGCTCATGGATTTGGCTGGAAATGCCAATACTTGCATGGGGTGCAAGGGGTAGCGAGTTCGAATCCCGCCACGCCGACCATTTACAACCAATGAAATCAACGGGTTACATCTCAAACAGGTGTGACCCGTTTTTCTTTGTGTGTCAGACCCGCGGGTGCTGGCGCGTTCTTGTCCATACCACCCAAGTGAACCCATGACCAGGCCTGTACTTACCGAATCGGCCATTCATCCGGCCATCCGCCAACGCATTGCCGAGCACCACTTGCCAGTGGTCCAACGGGTGCAAACCGCCATCGCCCAGCATGCTGTCGTGGTGGTGGGATTGTCTGGCAACCCTTTTGTGGGCAAAGCCCGCAAGGCATTGGCCGCAGCGGGTGTGGCGCACGAGTACATCGAGTTCGGCAGCTATTTCTCGCAGTGGCGCTTGCGCAATGCGTTGAAAATGTGGACCGGTTGGCCCACTTTCCCGATGGTATTTGTGCGCGGCACCTTGGTTGGCGGAGCCGACGACCTGCGCCGATTGATCGACAGCGGCGAGCTCAAGACCTTGCTGCAGGGCTGAAACCCCATGGCGTCCAGCGCAAAACCAGAGTTGTGGCGCACCGAGGTGGGTGATGCGGTGGCCGTGCTAAAAATTCCCGGTGCTCTCAAACGCGCGCGCACCTTTGATATCGATGTGAGTTTGCTGGTGCGCGTGCCCGAAGACAACGCCGAGGCTTGGCACGAATTGACGCTGGAGGTTGACGGTAAGCGTCAGTGGCACCGGCGAATTGCCAGCAGCTGCCCAGGCCAAACCGATGGGCTCGATTACCACTGCCGCGTGGTGCTCGAAGTCGGTCCGGCCCTGCGCATCCGCGCTGTGGCGGGCACGCGTGGCGCAGTGGTGCAGCGCCTGCTGATCGAGGCGCGAGAAGACCGATAGCTTCAGCCGATCACCGCCAGCTCGCGCAGTGGGCGGTTTTGCACCAAGCGATCAAAACCCAGTTCTTGCACGTTGATGGTTTGTGATTGCCCTTGCAGCATCCACTCGGCCAGTGCCAAACCAGCCCCGGGGGCGTGTTGCATGCCGTGACCCGAAAAGCCGTTGATGAAATGCAGGTTGCCCAGCTCAGGGTGTGGACCTATCACAGCGTTGTGATCGAAGGTGTTCATCTCGTAATAACCTGCCCAAGCGCGCTCCACCCGCAGTGCTGCGAGCGCCGGGATGCGGTGCGCCAGGGACGCCCACTGTTCGTCGTTCCACTCCGACCAATCGGGCTCCAGCGGCAGGTCGGCTTGGGTGTGCAAGGGCTCTGCGCCACTGATGAAAAACCGGCCCTCTGGCCGCAGCCACCAGCCACTGGGGTCGATCAGCAAGGGGCACTGCGGCAGCGGCTCGGGGCAGGACAGCACAAACACCGTGCGCCGTGCCGCCTCAACGGGCAGTTGAACTCCGGCCATGGCCGCCACCGCACCGGCCCAAGGCCCCGCTGCATTCACCAGCTGACCACTGGGCAAAGTGCCACCACTGGCCAGCCGTACCCCGGTGACTTGTGTGTTGGTGTGGTCCAGGCCCACCACCCTGTCGTGGAGGCGCTGCGCGCCTTGCGCCATGGCTTTCTTCAAAAAAGCTTGGTGCAGGGCAGGGCCATCAAACCACCCCTCGCCACTCAAGCCCAGGCTGCCCAGCGCCACATCGTCCACATTCAGCCAAGGGTAGCGCTGGCGCAGGGCCTCGGGGCCCAGCAAAGCCACATCGGCTCCGGCTTGTTTTTGGATCTGGTGCGCGGTCTGCAGCGCGGCCGTTTGCTCGGGCTGGGCCAAATACAAATAACCGGGCTCCTGCAAGCCCAGCGCCACGGGGCGATCGGGCAGGCCCAGGTGCTGCTCGGCCTCGCGCAAAAACGCGATGCCGAATTGGCTCAGGCGGATGTTCACGGGGCAGGTGAACTGCTGACGGATGGAGCTGGCCGACAGCGAGGACGAGGCTTTTTCGTAACGGGTGTCTGATTCGATCAAAGTGACGTGTAAGCCCGGCTGCAAGCGGGTCAACCAATAGGCCGTGGCCGCACCCATCACGCCGCTGCCGATGATCACCACATCCGCATGGCTCATGGGCGAGCGCCTTCAGCCAAAGCTGCGCGGTACACCAAGCGAGCCGCCACGGTGTCTTCCACCGCTTGGCCCAATGATTTGAAAACGATGGTGGTGCCCGCAGGCGGCGCCGCCACACGCCCACACAAAATTTCGCCTATCTCTGCGGCGACTGTGGCGCCCGACAGCAGCACATCACCCGATTCTTTTTCGGCTGCTTCGCGTTGGTCGGCCACCACCCAGTGGGCCATGGCCGCGTCGTCTAACTCGCGCCAAGTAGGACGCGGCGCACCCACAGCGGCGACAAAGGCCCCGGGCTTGAGCCAGGCGCCTTGCAGCACTGGCTCGCTGGCGTTGGTCACGGTGCAAACAATGTCGGCACCGCGCACCGCAGCTTCGGCGCTGGCGCAGGCCACACCGCCAATGTCCCGAGCGCACAGCTGCGCGTTGGCGGCGTTGGGGCTCCATACCCGAATCTCAGACACCTCGCGCACCGCACGCAGCATCTGCGCGTGGCTGCGGGCCAGCACACCGCTGCCCAGCATGGCCACCACCTGTGGGGTGCGCGGCACCAGCGCATCGGCCGCCACGGCAGACGCCGCCGCCGTGCGCATGGCGGTGATGGTGTTGCCCTCCATGACTGCAAGCGTCTGGCCCGTGGCGGGGTCCATCAGCACGATGGTGCTGAGCAAGGTGGGCAGACCTTTTTGGGCGTTGCCCGGCACCAGCGTGATGAGCTTGGTGCTCAGCGCGTCGCCCAATTGGGCGGGCTTCAAAAACAGCAGGCCATCGTTGGACGCCTCGCCGATCGGCATGACCATGCGCAGCGGCTGCACCACCTGGCCCAAGGTCAAGGCCACCAAGGCTTCGCGCACGCCTTGCAGCAGGTCGTGCACATTCAGAAGTTGCTGAACGCGGGCTTCGTCAAAGTAATGAACCATGGAATTGTTTCAAGTAATCGGGCAAGCCGGAGGAAATCTCTCAGTCAGTGCTGGGGACCTGGGCATACAAGGCCGTTGCTGCGACCACGTCGGCCACTGAAATGGCCGCCGCCGTCAGGCCAAAGGGCAGCATGATCACACCATCGGCATCCGCCACCACATGGTGTCCTGGTAAAAAGGTCATGCCCCCAAAGCTCACGGGCACATCCAACTCACCAGCGCCGGTCCGCTCGCCCCGCTTGGGCACGGTTCCGAGTGCTTTCACACCCATGTCCATGCCGTTGATCTCATCGGCATCACGGATCATGCCATGAATCACCAAGCCAGCCCACCCGTTGCGTGAAGCGGCGGCGGCCATCACGTCGCCAAACAAGGCCCGTGACAAGGATCCTCCACCGTCGATGACCAGCACATGCCCATGGCCTGGCTGGGTGACGGTGTCACGCATCAGGCCAATGTCTTCATGACATCGCAAGGTGCGGATGGGCCCGGTAAAGGCGCGGCGCAAGCCGTAGCTTTGGAAGGGCAATGCGCAAGCCAGGGCCGCATCACACGCATCGCACAGGTCGGTGGTTTTGGGAACGGGTCCCAGCACGTCAGTCAATCTGCGCACCCGATGCCTTGACCACCACCGCCCACTTGGCCAGGTCTTTTTTCAGCATGCCGGCAAACTCGGCAGGTTGGGTGATCAGCACATCGGCGCCTTGCGCATTGAAGCGCTCGACCACATCTTTGTTCTTCAGCACGTCCTGCACATCCTGGTTGATGCGGCGGATCACCGCAGCCGGGGTTTTGGCGGGGGCAAACAAACCAAACCACGGCGACACATCAAACTCCTTGAAGCCCCCTTCGGCAATGGTGGGGATGTTCGGGAAATTGCCCGAGCGCACCGCACTCGTCACCGCCACCGGGCGCAATGTGCCGCTCTTGATGGCCCCTGACACCGAAGGCAAACTGGTGAACACCATGTTGATCTGACCGCCCATCAGGTCTTGCATGGCGGGCGCTGCACCCCGGTACGGAATGTGTTCCAGTTTGGTGTTGGCGGCGGCATTGAACATGACCCCCAACAAATGGTTGACTGAGCCGTTGCCTGCCGAACCGAAAGTCAAAGGCGAGCGCTGGCCTTGGTCCACCAGATCCTTGATGCTTTTGACCGGGGAGTCGGGGCGCACCACCAGGACAAAGGGCAATGTGGCCAAAGTGGCAACTGGTTCAAAATCCTTCTCGGGATCGAAGGGCAGTTTTTTGTACAAAGCCGCGTTGATCGCGTGTGAGCCCGCATAGCTCATGAGCAGCGTGTGGCCATCGGCAGCGGCCTGCGCCACATGCTCCATGCCCACGTTGCCCCCGGCGCCAGCGCGGTTTTCGATGACCACCGCTTGGCCCCATTTTTCGCTCAGTTTCTGGCCCACGATACGGGCCAGTGCGTCGGAGGCACCACCGGGTGTTTGTGGCACGACAATGCGCACCGGCTTCGACAAAAAGTCCTGTGCCTGCGCAGCAGCTTGAACCAAGCACAGTCCCAGGGACAGGGCCAAAAACTTCCAACCACGATTGAACATGCCAGCTCCAAAAAACAAGGGGGCCAGAATGACACGAAGCCCCAGCAGCGCTTGTCTCGCGGTGGACATGGTGGGTGGGGGTTTACCCAAGTGCCTGTGCAACAATAAAAAAATGATCATTCGACAAATCGCAGGCGCATTGGGCGCCGAGCTGCACGGGGTCGATTTGACCCAAGGCCTCACGTCCGATCTGCAACAGGCCATTCGCGCTGCCTTGCTGCAGCACCAAGTCATTTTTTTCCGTAATCAAGACCTCTCGCCCGATGAATTCATGACGTTCGCGCACACCCTGGGTCAGCCGGTCGAATACCCTTTTGTCAAAGGGCTGGATGACTTTCCCTGTGTCATCGAAGTCAAGAAGCTCGAGCATGAAAAAGTCAACTTTGGTGGCATTTGGCACTCCGACACCACCTACCTGGAGCGGCCGCCCATGGGCTCGATGCTGCTGGCCAAAGAGGTGCCGCCATACGGTGGCGACACCTTGTTTGCCAACCAGTACCTGGCTTGGGAAAGCTTGTCTGATACCATGAAATCGTTGCTCGAAGGCCTGGTCGGCATCAGCAGCTCGGCCAAAGCCGATGTCTCCAAAACCCGCGAAGACCGTATCAAAAGCGACGGCAAAGACAGTGCCCCCAAGGAGTACCTGGCCCACCACCCGATGGTGCGCACGCATCCTGAAACCGGACGCAAAGCTCTGTATGTCAATGTGGCCCACACCGCGGGCATTGTGGGCATGACAGAAGCCGAAAGCACCCCCATCCTGAACTTCCTGTTTCAGCACCAGGTCAAGCCCGAATTCACCTGCCGCTTTGTTTGGCAGCCCCACTCAATGGCGGTGTGGGACAACCGCTGCACCCAGCACAACCCCGTCAACGATTACCACGGTTTTCGCCGGGTGATGCACCGCATCACCTTGGCAGGAGACACACCCGTTTGATAATGTGCCCTGCGGCCGTGCAGGCCGTTTTTTTGATCGACTGGGAGTACGTGTGAAATTCAAGATGTCTGAGAAATCATTGTTTGCGGTGCTGTTGCGCTCGCCCTGGTGGATCAGTTTTTTGTTGGTGGCCATCATTGCGCTGTTGGCGGGGGCATTGTTGCCCGATGAATATGCCGGTGTGGGCATGTTGGGGGGCTTTCCTTTTTTTGTGATCGGTTGCATGGCCCTGTGGCGACAGCGCAACCTGCCCAGTCCCGCCTTGGTTGAAAAGGGTTTGCAAAACCTTTCAGGCATGAGCTGGCGAGATTTTTCGGTGGTGCTGGACACGGCCTTCACACGCCAAGGCTACGCCGTGTCGACACTCACAGGTGCGGCCGACATGCTGCTCGAGAAAAAGGGTGTGCGCACCGTGGTCAGCGCCAAACGCTGGAAAGCGGCCGCCATGGGCTTGGAGCCGCTGCGCGAGCTGGTGGTTCGCCGCGATGCGCTGGAGGCCAGTCACAGTGTTTGTATCAGCTTGGGGCAAGTGAGCACCAAAGCAGAGGAATACGCCGCAGAAAACCGCATCACCTTGATCACGGGTGCGGATTTGGTGATCTTGGTGGACGAAGAGGTCAAGGCCTTGTGAGCGCCAGTCGTGCGGTTCGGTTTTGGCTGCCAGCGCCCTGGTCTTTTGAAACACAAGCAAAATCCTGCAAGCTCGGCCCCGCCGGGCACATCATTCATTTGCCATAAAGGTTGAAGCATGTTCATCCGAAACACCTGGTACGTGGCCTGCACTGAGGTCGAACTCGAAGCCTTGGGCGACAAGCCCTTGGGCCGCACCATCTGCAATGAAAAAATGGCTTTCTTCAAAGGCCCGGACGGTCGTGTTGCAGCGGTGGAGGATTTTTGCCCGCACCGGGGCGCGCCTTTGTCGCTGGGCCGTGTGTGCAAGGGCCATTTGCAGTGCGGCTACCACGGCCTGGAAATGGGCACCGATGGGAAAACCGTGCAGATGCCTGGCCAGCGCGTGCGCGGCTTTCCTGCCATCAAGAGCTATGCGGTGGTCGAGCGTTATGGCTTCGTCTGGGTCTGGCCCGGCGACCAAAGCAAGGCCGATGTGGCAAAGATGCCCGTGTTCGAGTTCTTTGACAACCCGGCCTGGGCTTATGGCGGCGGGCTGTACCACGTCAAGGCCGATTACCGCCTGATGGTCGACAACCTGATGGACCTCACGCACGAGACTTATGTGCACGCCAACAGCATTGGCCAGCCTGAGATTGACGAGACGCCTTGTGAAACCAAAGTCGAAGGCGATCAAGTCATTTTGCAGCGCCACATGAAAGGCATCCAGGCCCCACCGTTTTGGCAAATGGCCATGAGCGCCAACGGTCTGGACCCGCAGGCCAAGGTGGACCGTTGGCAGATTTGCCGCTTCACACCACCCAGCCACATCATGATCGATGTGGGCGTGGCTTTGGCGGGCAAGGGCGGCTTTGACGCCGCGCCCGAACACAAGGCCTACAGCGTGGTGGTGGACTTCATCACGCCAGAGACCGAGACCTCGCATTGGTACCACTGGGGCATGGCGCGTCAGTTCAAACCCCAGGACGCCGAGCTGACCGACAAGATCCGCGCAGGGCAGGGCGGCATCTTCAATGAAGACATGGAGATGCTGCAATTGCAGCAAGCCAACATCAGCCAATGGCCCGATCGCAAACTGCTGATGCTCAACATCGACTCTGGAGGCGTGCAATCGCGCCGCATCATTGACCGCCTTTTGGCCCAAGAAAATACTTCCGAGATCACCCCATGAGCACCTCAGACCTGACCCAAACGCCCCTCAACGCCGACGGCAGTTTCGACGTTCACTTGCAAAAAAGTGGCCAGATTTTGAAGGTGACCAAAGAGCAAAGCATCTTGAGCGCGCTGCAGGACGCGGGACATGAGGTACCGTTTTCTTGTTCGCAAGGCGTGTGCGGGACCTGTTTGACACAGGTGATCGCGGGCACGCCCGACCACTGGGACATGTTCCTCACGCCTGAGGAGCAAGAGGCCAACACGCAGATGTTGATCTGCTGCTCGCGCAGCCAAACAGCGTGTTTGGTGCTGGATTTGTGATCAGAGTTTTTTGACCAAAACCTGGCTCTTTCGGTCCCAGTTGTATTTGCGCTTGCGTGCTTCGGGCAACCAGTCGGGGTCCTGTTGCACAAAGCCGCGCTTGATGAACCAGTGCATGGTGCGGGTGGTGAGCACAAAGATGCTTTTGAGGCCCATGGCGCGGGCGCGTTGCTCGATGCGTTTGAGCACCTTCTCGCCATCGCCCTGACCTTGTGACTGGGGTGACACGGTGAGCGCCGCCATCTCGGCGGTTTTGGCTTCGGGGTAAGGGTAGAGCGCCGCGCAGGCAAAGATCACGCCGTCGTGGTCGATGATCGTGTAGTGGTCGATGTCGCGCTCAATCTCGGTGCGGTCGCGCTTGACCAGCGTGCCATCTTTTTCAAACGGCTCAATCAACTGCAAGATGCCGCCCACATCGTCGGCTGTGGCTTCGCGCAGCTCTTCGAGTTTTTCATCGATGACCATCGTGCCGATGCCGTCGTGCACATACACCTCAAGCAACAAAGCGCCATCCACAGCAAAGGGCAGGATGTGGGAGCGCTCCACGCCTTCTTCGCAAGCTTTGACACAGTGCTGCAAATAAAAGCCAATGTCGGTCGGCTCGGTCGGCGTGGGCAGCGAAGCCAACAACTGCTTGGCCGCAGCCAAGGGCAGCTCGGTGTCGATCGGGTTGTCTTCACTGGCCGGGGCGTGAGGCTCGATGCGGATGCCCGGCACCTCGGTCAAAAAGATCAGCTTGTCGGCCTGCAATTCGGTGGCCACGCTGGTGGCCACTTCTTCCATGGCCAAATTAAAGGCTTCGCCAGTCGGCGAAAAACCAAAGGGGGACAGCAAGACCATTGCGCCCATGTCCAGCGTGCGCATGATGCCGTCGACGTCCACCTTGCGGACCAGACCCGAGTGAATGAAATCGACACCGTCCACGATGCCCACTGGCCGGGCGGTGATGAAGTTGCCCGAAATCACCCGCACGGTGGACCCCGCCATGGGGGTGTTGGGCAAGCCCTGACTGAAGGCGGCTTCGATCTCGTAACGCAATTGGCCCGCGGCTTCCTGGGCGCAGTCCAGCGCCACGCTGTCGGTGATGCGGATGCCGTGGGAATATTTGGGGGTGTGGCCTTTGGCGGCGAGTTGTTCGTTGACCTGCGGGCGAAAGCCGTGCACCAGCACAATCTTGACGCCCATGCTCTGGATCAGCGCCAAGTCTTGCGCCAGGTTTTGCAGTTTGCCCGCCGCAATGGCCTCACCCGCGATGCCCACCACAAAGGTCTTGCCCCGGTGCATGTGGATGTAGGGCGCCACCGACCGGAACCAGGGCACGAAAGTGAAGTTGAAGACTGTGGACATGGACAGTAGCAGTGGGTTCAGGGCTTGAGCAAAAAAAGTTGGTCTGCAGGCAGCAGACGCGAAAAATCGCGGTCGAATGTGAAGAGTGTCTCACCGGATTGCATCACGGTTGCGGCGATCCAAGCATCGGTGATCAAGTTGCCTTTGGCTTGTTGTGCCAGACACACTTGCCTGAGGTTGGGCCATGTGGCGCCCTGCGGCAGAAATTGCACGCCTGGACAGCTGAGCAGACTGTCGATGAAGTCGCTCACATCCTGCAAAGCATCAGTTTCTCGAAAAATTTTGGGGTGTGTGGTGATCCGCAAAAAACCGGTCACCACGGTGCCCATCAGCATCAGGCTGGTACGTCCGTTGGCGGCTTGAACGACCGCATCGTCCAGCCAGGCGCGGGCACTCAAATGGTGGGGGTGGTCGGGTCGAAATGCCGCCACCAACACATTCACGTCAGGCGTCATGACAGGTTATTCAGTTCCGTGCCCGCGTCCATGGCGTCGTAAAGGGATCTGTTGCTGCTCGGGTCAATGCCAGGCAACATGCCACCACGGGCTTTGGAGACGGGCAGTTTGGGGATCACCAGCGGGACAGTGGGTATGTCCTGCCGCACATAGGCAGACAGCATTTCGCGCACCTTGGCGCTCAGGGACGTGCCCTCCTGGATCGCTTTGATCCTGGCTTGTTTAACGAGGTTTTCGTCCAGGGAAATGGTCAGGTTGGTCATGAAAAACCTTGAACTGGAAAGATCACATAAACCAGTGTAGCACGTGAATGTGTGTCGTGGGATAATCCATCTGTGACCGAGCCCGCTAACCCCACCCCCCTCCAAATCGACTTCCCCGAAGGCCTGCCGGTCTCGGCCCGCCGTGACGAAATCATGGCCGCCATGGACCAGCACCAGGTCATCATCGTCTGCGGCGAAACCGGCTCGGGCAAGACCACGCAGCTGCCCAAAATCGCGCTGATGCTGGGGCGCGGCAAGCTCAACGCCAAGCCGGGCGAACGTGCCCGCCTGATCGGCCACACCCAGCCCCGCCGAATTGCGGCCAGCTCGGTGGCCAAGCGCATTGCCGAAGAATTGAAGACCCCGCTGGGCGAGGTGGTGGGTTTCAAGGTGCGGTTTCAGGACCGTTTGAGCAAAAACGCCTCGGTCAAGTTGATGACCGACGGTATTTTGTTGGCCGAAACCCAGACCGACCCGCTGCTGCAGGCCTACGACACCATCATCATCGACGAGGCGCACGAACGCAGCTTGAACATCGACTTCTTGCTGGGCTACCTGCGCCAGATCTTGCCGCGCAGGCCAGACCTCAAAATCGTTGTCACCTCGGCCACGATTGACGCCGACCGCTTTGCCAAGCACTTTGCCTCGCGCAACGGCCCGGCGCCGGTCATCATGGTCTCTGGCCGCACCTTCCCGGTGGAGCAGCGCTACAGGCCATTTGAGGAGACGCGTGACTACGGCTTGAACGAGGCCATGGCCGATGGTGTGGACGAACTCTGGCAAGGCGGGGCAGGGGGCGACATCCTGATCTTTTTGCCGGGCGAGCGCGAAATCCGCGAAGCCGCCGATCACCTGCGCAAACACCTGGCCCATCAGCCGCTGACCCGCAATGCCGAAGTGTTGCCGCTGTTTGCCCGCCTCTCGCAGGCCGAGCAAGACCAGATTTTTGAGGCATCGAATGGCCGCCGCATCGTGCTGGCCACCAACGTGGCTGAAACCTCGTTGACGGTGCCGGGCATCCGCTACGTGATCGACGCAGGCACCGCCCGCGTCAAGCGCTACAGCCTGCGCAGCAAGGTCGAGCAGCTGATGGTCGAGCCGATCAGCCAGGCCGCTGCCAACCAGCGTGCGGGCCGTTGCGGCCGTGTGGCCAACGGCATTTGCATTCGCCTTTACGACGACAAAGACTTTGCAGGCCGCCCGCGCTTCACCGACCCCGAAATTTTGCGTTCGTCATTGGCGGGCGTGATCCTGCGCATGAAGTCGCTGCACCTCGGTGTGGTCGAAGACTTCCCGTTCATCGAAGCGCCCTCCAAACGCGCCATCACCGATGGCTACCAGCTGTTGGCCGAGCTGGGTGCGGTGGACGACGACAACGAGCTGACGCCCATAGGCAAAGAGCTGGCCCGCCTGCCGCTGGACCCGCGTGTGGGCCGCATGATTTTGGAAGCGCGTGGCCGCGAAGCGCTCGACGAAGTGCTGGTGATCGCCAGCGCCATGAGCGTGCAAGACGTGCGCGACCGCCCCATGGACGCGCAAGCCCAGGCCGACCAACAACACGCCAAGTTCGAGGATGACAAGAGCGAATTCACCGGCTACCTGAAACTGTGGAAATGGATCCACGACGCCCGTGGCGGCCCATCCAAATCAATTGGGGTCAGATCCCAATTAAATCCAGCGGGCCAGCCGGGGCAAAACAATAAGGATCTGACCCCAATTAAAGGGCGGCAGATGGCGGCGCAAGAAGCGCCGCAGCACAAGCTGAGCAACCGCCAATACGAGCAACTGCTGCGTCAGAACTTCATCAACATCCGGCGCGTGCGCGAGTGGCGCGACACACACACCCAGCTGCTCACGGTGGTGGCCGAGCACAAGTGGCGCATCAACACGCAGCCTGCGAGTTATGAGCAGCTGCACCTGTCCATGCTGGCGGGCCTGCTGGGCAACGTGGGGTACAAGCTCGAAGATCCCGCGTCAAACGCGGGACAGGCTCCGGGGGAGTACTTGGGCGCACGCGGCATCAAGTTCCACAAACACCCCGGTGCGCACCTGAGCAAAAAGCCGGGCCGCTGGATCGTGGTGGCCGAACTGGTGGAAACCACGCGCCTGTTTGGCCGGGGCATTGCGGCCATCGAACCGCAGTGGCTGGAGCAAGTTGGTGCGCACTTGCTCAAGAAGCAACTGCTCGACCCGCATTGGGAGAAGAAATCTGCCGAAGTGGTGGCGCTGGAGCGGGCCACGCTCTATGGCCTGGTGGTCTACAGCGGTCGCCGCACGCCCTACAGCCGGGTGGACCTGCACGGCGCACGCGAGATTTTCATCCGCGAAGCGCTGGTGGGCGACCAGTGGGAGACCAAGCTGCCGTTCTTGGCCGCCAACCACAAGATGATCGCCAAGGTCGAAGAGCTGGAGCACAAGTCGCGCCGCCAAGACGTGCTGGTGGACGACGAACTGATCTACGCTTTTTATGACCAGCAACTGCCCGCCGACGTGTGCAGCGGCCGCCTGCTGGAAAACTGGTACCGCACCGAGAGCGCCAAGCAGCCGCGTCTGTTGATGTTGAGCCGCGAAGAGCTGATGCGCCACGAAGCGGCGGGCATCACCACGCAGGCCTTTCCTAAGCAAATCCGTTTGGGCGGCACCGATTGCACAGCGACTTATCTGCACGAGCCGGGCGACGCTCGCGATGGCGTGACCGTGACGGTGCCCTTGTTTGTGCTGAACCAGGTGAGCGAAGACCGCTGCGAATGGTTGGTGCCCGGCTTGCTCAAGGACAAAATTCAAGCCCTGCTCAAAAGCTTGCCGCAGCGCCCGCGCAGCCGCTTTGTGCCGCTGCCCGAATCGGCCACGCGCTTGGCCGCTGAGTTGTCGGCGCCTGAGCTGTTTGGTGCCGGATCGCTGACCGACGTGCTGCTCAAAAAGGCCCGTGACGAAACCAGCCTGGACATCAAGCGCACCGACTTCAAACACGAGATGCTCAGCCCGCACCTGTTCATGAACCTGCTGGTGGTGGACGAACACGGCCGACAACTCGGGATGGGCCGCAACCTGGGTGCGCTCAAAGGCGAGCTCGGCGCCAAAGCGCGTGGCGCCTTTCAGGCGCTGGCGCAGCTCAAAGTCGCTTCAGCACCTGCCGCAGTGCCTGACGCCCCTCAAAACGGAGCGTCAAAACAATCGGGGTCAGACCCCCATTTGTCCAAGTCCGATCCAGGTGAACGCGGCAATGTGCCGCGTGGTGAAAAGCCAGCCGCCCCCAAGCCCCTGGCCCCCCAGCGCTACACCGCCTGGACCTTTGGCGAACTGCCCGAGCTGATGGAAATCAGCAAAGGTGGTCAGACCCTGATTGGCTTTCCTGCGCTGGTGGACGTGCAAGACGCGGTGACCATCGAGGTGTTTGACGAGCCCGACGTGGCCGCCGCCAAAAACCGCGCTGGCCTGCGCCGCCTGTTTGCGTTGCAGATCAAAGATGCGCTCAAGTACCTTGAGAAAAACATCCCCGACCTGCAAAAAATGGCTGTGGCCTTCATGCCGCTCGGCACGGCCGACGAGCTCAAAACCCAGATCATCGACGTGGCGCTGGATCGTGCCTTTTTGCTCGACCCACTGCCCAACGACGAAGTTACGTTCAAGCGCCGCATCGAAGAAGGTCGGGGCCGCTTGACGCTGATTGCCAACGAAGTGGCCCGGCTGGCGGGCACCATCTTGCTTGAGTTTGGCACGGCCACCCGCAAGATCAAGGACACCAAAAATGCCCCCGACGCCACTGCAGATTGCACGCAGCAACTGCAACGCCTGATGCCCAAAAACTTCATGGCCGCCACCCCGTGGCCGCAGCTGCAGCACTGCGCCCGCTACCTCAAAGCCGTGACCCTGCGCCTGGACAAATATCGCGCCGACCCGGCCCGCGACGCCCAGCGCCTGATGGAATTGAAGCCACAAGAGCAACGCTACTGGCGCTTGGTGGCCGAACGCAAAGGCGCCCAAGACGCTCGCATGCTGGAGTTCCGTTGGCTACTGGAGGAGCTGCGCGTGAGCTTCTTCGCGCAAGAGCTGCGTACCCCGCAGCCGGTCAGCATCAAACGGTTGGAGAAGGCTTGGGGGCAGTTGAACCACTGAAGTAAGTTTGTGATGACGTCCGTCAATTCAAAAAGCACCCGAAGGTGCCTTGGCGTTTGGTGTGTCGCGACTCAAACCTGCATCGGCTGCGCCACCAGCTTCACCCCCAGCGCGGTGCATACGCGGGCCATGGTGCCCAGCG
>JAIXOZ010000040.1 GCA_027486495.1 Comamonadaceae bacterium
GGCTCTGCCAAAACAGGCAAGGCGACCGTTCTGGACGATCCAACACGCCAACAACTTCAGGAGGCGGTGCAAGCATGGGCGCAAGCTTGGCGTACACAAAACATCTCCGCTTATTTGGCAGCCTACACACCCGATTACACGCCGGACAAACGGACCACCCGTTCGGCCTGGGAGGCAGAGCGCACAGCACGCATAGCAGGACGTCAATTTATACGCGTGAAGGTCAGCAACTTCAACTTTGAAAACACTGGCACCAAAGTCATTGCCCGGTTCACCCAAATCTACGAGTCCGACAACATCCAGTTAACCCGCCGCAAACGCATTGAATTTGTGCGCTTAGAGGGCCAATGGAAAATCGCCCGCGAAACTGTCATCAACAACTGACCATGAGTACCAAGCACTTGTTTGTCAAACGCCGCCCGCCCTTGCGACGACGGCTGTTGATATGGGGCATGCCACTGTTGCTCTTAGTCCTGATTTGGCCCAGTCTGAAGCCGCCCAAAAACGACTCCGGCAAAGCACTGTGGTCTCAACCTGTAGAGCCGCCCGGCGCTGTCGAGGTCACCTTGAACACCGTTTCAGTTCAGTCACAACCCCGCACAACGACACCAAACCGGTGGCCACCCGCCGACCATCTGGTGCTGGTTGCCCCCTGATGGGCTGCTGAACACAACGTCTTTTTGGACCGAGCCCCTCATCATTTCCCCATTTAAGCCATGACCTCAACGAACCTCTTGCCCATCACTGTTGCCGGCGCATCCGGCCGCATGGGGCACATGCTCATCGAAGCGATTTTGGCCACACAAGACTGCCGCCTCGCGGGTGCCTTGGACATCGCTTCGAGCCCGGCGCTTGGGCAAGACGCCGGGGCACCGCTCGGCCGGGTCACGGGCAGCACAGTCACCGCCGACTTGCACGCGGGTCTGCAGGGCGCGTCATTCTTGATCGATTTCACCCGGCCTGAAGGCACCTTGGCGCATTTGAAGGTCTGCCGTGAACTGGGTGTCAAGGCGGTCATTGGCACCACGGGCTTCACCGATGCGCAAAAGTCCGAGATCGCTGAGATCGCCCAGGACATCGCCATCGTGATGGCACCGAACATGAGTGTGGGCGTCAACGTGACCCTCAAACTGTTGCAAATGGCCGCACAAGCCATGTCCAGCGGCTACGACATTGAGATCATCGAAGCCCACCACCGCCACAAGGTGGACGCGCCCTCCGGAACCGCCCTCAAAATGGGCGAGGTGATTGCCGAGGCGATGGGGCGCGACTTGAAAGAATGCGCCGTTTACGAGCGTTATGGCCACACCGGCGAGCGCGATCCGTCCACCATCGGGTTTTCGACCATTCGCGGTGGCGACATCGTGGGCGACCACACGGTGCTGTTTGCCGGAATTGGCGAGCGCATCGAGGTCACGCACAAGTCCTCCAGTCGCGCCACTTATGCGCAAGGCAGTTTGCGGGCCGTGCGCTTTTTGGCCACTCAGCCGCGCGGCCTGTTCGACATGTTTGACGTGCTGAACCTGCGCTGAAGCGCCCCAACCCCAAGCCGCCCATGAGCCTGAACGACTACTTGCTGCACAGCGACATCGTGAGCCGAGTGCTGGCGCTCATGCTGCTGGCCTTGTCGGTGGGCAGTTGGGTGGTGATCGCCTGGAAATGGCGTTTGCTATCGCGTGTCACGCAAGACGTGCCGCGCAGCGTGGCCGCCTTTTGGCAAGCCTCGGGTTTTGAAGATGCCCGCCAGCGCGTGGCCCAGTTTGACCGCGAAGCCTGTGTGCTGCCCTTGCTCGACGCCACCTTGCTGCCCTTGGACGGCACTTTGGCCTCGGCGGGTCAGCGCCACGATCAACTCACCCGTGTGCTGCGCGAGGCCATGCAATCGGTGCTGCGCCGCCTGCAATGGGGGCAGGTGCTGCTGGCCACGGCCGGTTCCACCTCGCCCTTCATCGGTTTGCTGGGCACGGTTTGGGGTATTTTTAATGCCCTGAGTGGCATGGCCGAGGGTGGCCCCATCCGCATCGAGCAAATTGCCGGGCCTGTGGGCGAAGCCCTGGTCATGACCGCTGCCGGTCTGGCGGTGGCGATTCCGGCGGTGCTGGGCTACAACCTGCTGGGGCGGCGCATTGGTCAGATTGAGGCCGAACTCGAAGGCTTTGCCCACGATGTGCGCGCCTTGCTCACCGGTCTTCGGGACTGAGTTGCCATGGCTTTTGGACGCCTGCCCAGCCGCCCAGCCGATGCGCCCATGAGCGAGATCAACGTCACGCCCTTGGTGGACGTGATGCTGGTGTTGCTGGTCATCTTCATCCTGACTGCTCCCTTGATGACCAGTGCCATTCGCTTGGACCTGCCTCAAAGCGAGGGCGCGCAGCCGGGTGCTGCACCCCAGGCCGTGGTCTTGGTGGTCGATGCCCAAGGCCGCTGGTTCCTCAACGATCAATCCATCGCCGAAAACGCCTTGCGCGAGCAACTGGCCCAAGTCGCCCGCCGCAACCCGCTGACCGAGTTGGAACTGCGTGCCGATGCGTCTGTGCCCTACGGCCGGGTGGTCGAAGCCATGGGCCTGGCCCAAAAAGCAGGCTTGAGCCGGATTGGCTTTGTGGCCGAGGTGGTTTCTCCCTGAAGTTGCCCCTGCGCCAGCGGCTGTGGCCTTGCTGAGTCCGCCTCAGGCCAGGACCCGCCCAGCCCCTACAATTTAGCCCTATGCAAGACAAGTACAACCACCTCGAAGTCGAACCCGCTGCGCAGTCCCGCTGGACGGCCCGCGATGCCTACCGCGTCACCGAAGACGCGAGCAAAAAGAAGTTTTACGCCTGCTCCATGTTGCCTTACCCCAGCGGCAAGCTGCACATGGGCCATGTGCGCAACTACACCATCAACGACATGCTCACGCGCAGCCTGCGCATGAAGGGTTTCAACGTCCTGATGCCCATGGGCTGGGACGCGTTTGGTCTGCCGGCAGAAAACGCAGCGCTCAAAAACGGCGTGCCTCCGGCCAAGTGGACGTACGAGAACATCGCGTACATGAAAAAGCAGATGCAGGCCATGGGCCTGGCCATCGACTGGTCGCGCGAAGTGGCCACCTGCGACCCGACTTATTACAAATGGAACCAGTGGCTGTTCTTGAAGATGCTGGAAAAAGGCATCGCCTACCGCAAGACCCAGGTCGTCAACTGGGACCCGGTGGACCAGACCGTGCTGGCCAACGAACAGGTCATTGACGGCAAAGGCTGGCGCACAGGCGCTCCGGTCGAAAAGCGCGAGATTCCTGGCTATTACCTGAACATCACCACTTACGCGCAAGAGTTGCTCGACCATGTGCAGATCGGCAATGAGAAGGCTACGCTGAACGGCTGGCCCGACAAAGTGCGCCTGATGCAGGAAAACTGGATCGGCAAATCCGAAGGCGTGCGCTTTGCCTTTCCACACGACATCCAAGGTGCTGACGGCCAGCTGATTGGCGACGGCAAGATGTACGTTTTCACCACCCGCGCCGACACCATCATGGGTGTGACCTTTTGCGCGGTGGCGGCCGAACACCCGCTGGCGCTGCATGCTGCTTCGTCCAACGCTGCTTTGGCGGCCTTCCTCGAAGAATGCAAAACCGGCGGCACCACCGAAGCCGAGCTGGCCACGCAAGAGAAAAAGGGCATGGCCACTGGCCTGTTCGTCACGCACCCGCTCACGGGTGCACAGGTTGAGGTCTGGGTTGGCAACTATGTGCTCATGAGCTACGGCGACGGTGCCGTCATGGGCGTGCCCGCGCACGACGAGCGTGACTTCGCGTTTGCACTGAAGTACGCGCTGCCGATCCAGCAGGTCGTTGGAATAGGTGAGTCTATTTTTGACGGTGAAGGAAAAGATGCCAAAGCATGGCAGGCAGGTGATCAAGCCTTTGACGACACTCAATGGAAGGATTGGTACTCATCAAAAGATGGACGGTGCGTCAATTCCGGCCAACTCGATGGCCTGAACCAAAAAGCTGCGGTCACCAAAGTGGCCGAACTGCTCGCCGCCAAAGGCTTGGGCGAAAAGAAAACTACTTGGCGTTTGCGTGACTGGGGCGTGAGCCGTCAGCGCTATTGGGGTACGCCAATCCCAATCATTCACTGCGACGAACACGGTGCAGTGCCTGTGCCGGAAAAAGATTTGCCCGTGGTGTTGCCGCAAGACTGCATCCCCGACGGCTCGGGCAACCCGCTGCACAAGCACGAAGGTTTCCACGCGGGCGTGACCTGCCCGGTGTGCGGCAAAGCTGCCCGCCGCGAGACCGACACCATGGACACCTTCGTGGATTCGTCCTGGTA
The DNA here is from genome assembly GCA_027486495.1 of Comamonadaceae bacterium. Taxonomy (GTDB): domain Bacteria; phylum Pseudomonadota; class Gammaproteobacteria; order Burkholderiales; family Burkholderiaceae_C; genus Limnohabitans_A. Next base: position 4,311 of record JAIXOZ010000040.1, read on the forward strand.
TTTCATGCGCTATTGCGACCCGAAGAATGATCAAGCGATGGTCGCCGATGGCGCGGATTATTGGATGCCGATGGATCAATACATCGGTGGCATCGAGCACGCCATCCTGCACCTGCTGTATGCGCGCTTTTGGACCAAGGTCATGCGCGATCTGGGCCTAGTCAAGGTCGATGAGCCTTTCAGCAAGTTGCTCACCCAGGGCATGGTGCTCAACCACATCTATTCACGCCGAACCGCCAAGGGCGGCAAGGACTACTTTTGGCCGCACGATGTGGAGCATGTGCTCGACGAGACCGGCAAAGTGGTGGGTGCCAAGCTCAAGAACGAAGCCGACAGCGGCGACGGCCGCTTGCCTGTGGGCACCGCCATCGATTACGAGGGCGTGGGCACCATGTCCAAGTCCAAGAACAACGGCGTGGACCCACAAGACCTGATCGAAAAATACGGCGCCGACACCGCCCGTCTGTACACCATGTTCACCGCGCCGCCCGAAGTCACGCTCGAGTGGAACGACTCGGCCGTGGAAGGCAGCTACCGTTTCTTGCGCCGCGTGTGGAACTTCGCTTTCAAGCACCACGAGCTGCTGCGTTCGGCCACCAGTCAAGACCTGAGCCAAGCCGCATTGGGTGACTCTGCCAAAGCCTTGCGCCGCGAGATGCACTTGGTGCTCAAGCAAGTGGGTTACGACTACGAGCGCATGCAATACAACACCGTGGTGTCCGGCTGCATGAAGCTGCTCAATGCGCTGGAAGACTTCAAGCCCGATGGCAGCGCAGGCGACACCGCAGCCCTGTGCGAAGGGGTCTCGATTTTGTCGCGCATGCTCTACCCCGCCTGCCCGCACATCACCGATGAAGTTTGGCAGCAATTGGGTTACGCCAAAGCCGTGGGCGAGTTGCTCGATGCCCCTTGGCCCACCGTGGACGAGTCGGCACTGGAGCGCGACCAGATCGAACTCATGCTGCAAATCAACGGCAAGTTGCGCGGGTCCATCCTGGTGCCTGCCAGCGCCGACAAAGCGCAGATTGAGGCTGCTGCTCTGGCCAACGAAGCTTTCGTCAAGCAGGCCGCAGGCGCTGCGCCCAAGAAGGTCATCGTGGTGCCGGGCCGTTTGGTCAACGTGGTGTTGTGAGCCCAAGGCCTCATGCCCGCACACCCTGATGATCACCCCGTGATGAACACCTCGCGCCGCCGCTTTGGCCTGTGGCTCGGTGTCGGGCCCGCACTGGCCGGTTTGTCGGCTTGTGGCTTTCAGTTGCGCAGCGCAGGCGATTACCCGTTCAAAACCCTTTATGCCAACTTCTCGACCACCTCGCCGCTGGGTGTGGAGTTGCGCCGCAATTTGCTGGGCACAGGCCGTATCACGCTGCTGACCGAGCCTGCACAAATGGCCACAGCCGATGCGGTGCTGGACATCCTGAGCGAAGAACGTCAGCAGGCGGTGGTCGGGGTGAACGCATCGGGCCAGGTGCGCGAGCTGCAACTGCGATTGCGGGTGCGGTTCCGTTTGCGCACGCCACAAGGTCAGGTGCTGATCGAGCCTGTCGAGTTGGCCCAACAACGCGACCTGAGTTTCACCGAAACGGCCGCGCTGTCCAAGGAAATCGAGCAAGCCACCATGTACCGCGACATGCAGACCGACATCGTGCAGCAGATGATGCGTCGGCTGTCGGCGGTCAAGCCCCGGGCCGCGGCGACGGCCAAGCCCTGAGCCGCGCCATGCAACTGGCTTTGCCCCAGCTCGGTGCGCACTTGCAAAAAGGCTTGCGCAGCCTGTACATCTTGCACGGCGACGAGCCCCTGATGCAGCAAGAGGCTGCCGACGCCATCCGCGCCAGTGCCCGTGCGCAGGGCTACACCGAGCGCAGTGTGCACACCGTGTCTGGGGCCCATTTCGATTGGAGCGAGGTGCTGGCCGCTGGCGGCTCGCTCAGCCTGTTTGCCGACAAGCAGATTGTCGAAGTGCGCATCCCTTCCGGTAAGCCGGGCAAGGAGGGCAGCACCGCCATTCAGCAATTGGTGGCTTCGGCTCAAGGCAACGACAGCACCTTGACCTTGGTCTTGCTGCCGCGCCTGGATGCGGCCACCCGCAAAGGGGCTTGGTTTGGCGCGCTCGAAAACTGTGGCGTGTCCATCCAGATCGATCCGGTTGACCGAAACGCCTTGCCCCAGTGGATCGCCCAGCGCCTGCAGCAGCAAGGCCAAAGCGTGGCGGCGGGCGAAGAAGGCCAGCGCACGCTGCAGTTTTTTGCCGACCGTGTGGAAGGCAACTTGTTGGCGGCGCACCAAGAAATTCAAAAACTGGGCCTGCTTTACCCATTGGGCGAACTCAGCCAAGCACAGGTTGAGGCGGCCGTGGTCAACGTGGCCCGCTACGACGTGTTCAAGCTCTCCGAGTCGGTCTTGTCGGGTCAGGTGGCCCGGGTGCAGCGCATGCTCGATGGCCTGCAGGCAGAAGGCGAAGCGGCTGTGTTGGTGCACTACACCCTCGCGGAAGACATCCGCGCCTTGAAGCGTGTGAAAGACGCCATGACCGCTGGCAAACCCCTGCCCATGGCGCTGCGCGAGCAGCGCGTCTGGGGCCCGCGTGAGCGCTTGTTCGAGCGCGTACTTCCCCGCATGAGCGAAGCTCGCATCAATGGCCTGCTTCAAGCGGCCCACCAGGTCGACGGTATCGTCAAGGGCCTGAAGGTGCCCGATTGGCCGACCGACCCCTGGCAGGCTTTGCAACGCCTGGCCGTGCGTTTTTCGCGCTTTTGCATCGTGCGCTGAACGCGCCAGCGGCCCATGACCTGCCCGGCGCATGGCAGGAGGCGGGCAAAGTGTCTTTGGGTTCTGCGAAAATGAACGCATGACCGAACTGAACACCGCTGAACACATGCAGTCCCTGGGCCAGCAGGCCAAAAAAGCGTCTGCGCTGATGGCCAAGGCTTCTGCAGCCACTAAAAATCTGGCTTTGCGCCGCTTGGCTGCTTTGTTGCGCGATAACACCCAAGCCCTGCAAGCGGACAACGCCAAAGACCTGGAGCGCGCCCGCGCTGGTGGCTTGGCTGAACCCATGGTGGACCGCTTGAAATTGACCGCTCAAGTGCTGGAAACCTGCGCCCAAGGCTGCGAGCAATTGGCCGCCATGCCCGACGTGATTGGCGAAATCATGGGCATGAAGCAGGTGCCCAGCGGCATTCGCGTGGGCCAGATGCGTGTGCCGATTGGCGTGTTTGGGATGATTTTCGAGAGCCGCCCCAACGTGACCATCGAAGCGGCCAGCCTGTCCATCAAAAGCGGCAATGCCTGTATCTTGCGGGGGGGCTCCGAGGCCATCGAGTCCAACAAGGCGCTGGCGCAGTTGGTGCAGCAAGCGCTGACCGAGAGCGGTTTGCCCGTGGATGCCGTGCAACTGGTGCAAACCACCGACCGCGCCGCCGTGGGTCAGCTCATCACCATGCCCCAGTTTGTGGACGTGGTCATCCCGCGGGGTGGCAAAGGCCTGATCGAGCGCATCAGCGCCGAAGCCAAAGTGCCCGTCATCAAGCACCTGGACGGCAATTGCCACACCTATGTGGACGATCCGTGTGACATCGACATGGCCGTGAAAGTGGCCGACAACGCCAAAACCCAAAAGTACAGCCCCTGCAACGCGAGCGAAAGCTTGTTGGTGGCGCGGGGTGTGGCGGCAGAATTTCTGCCCAAAATCGGCGCGATTTACGCCGCCAAAGGCGTTGAAATGCGCTGCTGCCCCAAGGCCAAGGCCATCTTGAGCCAGGTCGCCAAAGTCACCCTCAAGGACGCCACCGAGCAAGACTGGTTCGAGGAATACCTGGCCCCCATCATCAGCATCAAAGTGGTCGAGGGTGTGGACGAGGCGATTGCCCACATCAACCACTACAGCAGCCACCACACCGACGCCATCTTGACCCGTGACCACACGCACGCCCAGCGCTTTTTGCGCGAGGTGGATTCGGCCAGTGTGATGGTGAACACCAGCACCCGCTTTGCCGATGGTTTCGAGTACGGGCTGGGTGCCGAAATTGGCATCAGCACAGACAAGTTCCACGCCCGGGGCCCTGTGGGCATTGAAGGCCTGACCTCGCTCAAATACGTGGTGCTGGGCGAGGGTGAGGTGCGTGGCTGAGCGCCAGGGCTGGTTGGACCAGCCACGGGCCTGCCGTGTTCTGGCGCGCACGCCAAAATGGGGTGTCCGCTAGGCGCTTGCAAAAGCGTCTGTTGCCCTCATATGATTTTTCTGATTCGCCCTGATTTTTTGTCCGATAAAGGTTGCCCATGGTTCCCCATCTCGTCACCGCCTTGACCGGCCCCATCAATGAGCTGGAGCAGCGCATCCTCGACTCCATGCCTGCCATCGAGCGTTGGTTCCGTCTGGAGTGGATGGAGCACACGCCTCCTTTCTACACCTCGGTGGATATCCGCAATGCCGGTTTCAAGTTGGCCCCGGTGGACACCAACCTCTATCCGGGCGGCTGGAACAACCTGACGCCTGAAATGTTGCCTTTGGCGGTACAGGCAGCTCAGGCGGCCATCGAAAAGATCTGCCCTGAGGCCAAAAACCTGCTGATCATTCCCGAAAACCACACGCGCAACACCTTTTACCTGACCAATGTGGCGCAGTTGCAGCGCATCTTCCACATGGCTGGATTGAATGTGCGTTTGGGCTCGATCAACCCGGAAATCAAGGAAACCACCACCATCGAGCTGCCCAACGGCGAGAGCGTGACTCTGGAGCCTGTGGTGCGCACCAAGCACCGCCTCGGTCTGAAAGACTTTGACCCCTGCACCATCTTGCTCAACAATGACCTGTCGGCTGGGGCCCCAGGCATTTTGGAAGAGCTGCACGAGCAATTTTTGCTGCCGCCCCTCCATGCGGGCTGGAGCGTGCGCCGCAAAACCAAGCACTTTCAGAGCTACGAAGAAGTCGCCAAGCGCTTTGGCAAGCTGCTGGGCATTGACCCCTGGCTCATCAACCCCATGTTCAGCCAATGCGGTGATGTGAATTTTGCCGAAGGCACGGGCATGGAATGCCTGCGCAGCAATGTGGACGCGCTGCTCACCAAAATCAAGCGCAAATACAAGGAATACGGCATCAATGAAAAGCCGTTTGTGGTCGTCAAGGCCGACAACGGCACTTACGGCATGGGCATCATGACCGTGCGCGATGTGTCTGACTTGGACGTGCTGAACCGCAAGACCCGCAACAAGATGAACGTCATCAAGGACGGCCAGACCGTCAATGACGTGATCATCCAGGAAGGTGTGCTGACCAACGAGCGCATCAACGACGCCGTGGCCGAGCCGGTGGTGTACATGATGGACCGCTATGTGGTGGGCGGTTTTTACCGGGTGCACGCCGAGCGCGGTGTGGACGAAAACCTGAATGCGCCGGGTGCCAGCTTTGTGCCCCTGGCCTTTGCCGACACGCCGCACCTGCCCCAGCCGGGTGTCAAACCCGGTGCCAGTGTGCCCAACCGCTTTTACATGTACGGCGTGATTGGCCGCTTGGCCATGCTGGCCGCCAGCTATGAACTCGAAGCCACCGACCCCGAGGCCGAGGTGTACGACTGAAGCGGCTGTTTTGGGCATTGGGTTGGCCTGAAGTGTGCTATTGGGGTGATTTCAGGCCTTGCTTGGTTTTTGAAGTTGTCAAAAGTTGCTGCGCTGCAACATATTTGCCAACGGGGCCATGACAAACCGGCTGGCGTGGGCGCAAAATAAGGCGCAACTCAGTCACCAAGCCTGACCTCTGTCAGGCCATTTTTGTGTCCTCAACAAAATCCTCTCTCGCCGCCCTGACTCTGGGCGCCATTGGCGTGGTTTACGGCGACATCGGCACCAGCGTGCTGTACGCCATGAAAGAGGTCTTTGGCTCCGGCCATGTGCCCTTCACGCACGACAACGTGTACGGCATCCTCTCCATCTTTTTCTGGACTCTGACCACCATTGTGTCGGTCAAGTATGTGTTGTTGGTGCTGCGTGCCGACAACCACGGCGAGGGCGGTCTGGTGGCCATGCTGGCGCTGGCTTCGCAATCGGTCAAAGACAAACCCCAGCTGCGCAAGGTGTTGCTGATCGTGGGCATCTTTGGCACCTGCCTGTTTTATGGTGACGGGGTCATCACCCCCGCCATTTCGGTGTTGTCAGCGGTGGAGGGCCTGGAGGTCATTTCACCCACGTTCAAAAAATATGTCATTCCCCTCACGCTGGTGATTCTCTTTGGGCTGTTTTGGGTGCAAAAGCGCGGCACGGCAGGCATTGGCAAGTTCTTTGGCCCCATCACCTTGATTTGGTTTGCCACCATCGCGGTGCTGGGGGTGTCGCACATCGTGCACCACCCCGAGATTTTGCTGGCCATCAGCCCCCACTACGCCTTGGGCTTCATGTGGGACAACCCCGGTACCACCTTCATCATTTTGGGGGCGGTGGTCTTGTGCGTCACAGGTGGAGAAGCGCTTTACGCCGATTTGGGCCACTTCGGTAAAAAACCGATCCGCTTGGCTTGGTTCAGCGTGGTCATGCCCTGCCTGACGCTGAATTATTTTGGCCAAGGCGCTTTGCTCTTGGCCGAGCCCGAGGCCGTGAAAAACCCGTTTTTCATGATGGCCCCCGACTGGGCCTTGGTGCCTTTGGTGGGGCTGGCAACCATGGCCACGGTCATCGCTTCGCAAGCCCTGATTTCAGGCGCTTTCAGTGTGACCAAACAGGTGATCCAACTGGGTTATCTGCCGCGTCTGCAGGTGCTGCACACCAGCGAGACCGATACCGGCCAAATTTACATGCCCTTTGTGAACTGGGGCCTGTTTGTCGCCATTGTTTTGGCCGTCGTCATGTTCAAGTCGTCGAGTAACCTGGCGGCGGCTTACGGCATCGCCGTGTGCACCGACATGCTGATCACCACGGTGCTGACTTTCTTTGTGATCCGCTATTCCTGGAAGCTGCCGCTGGCGCTGTGCATCGGTGCCACCGGCTTTTTCTTTGTGGTCGATCTGGCTTTTTGGGCCTCCAACATGCTCAAGCTGTTCGACGGTGGCTGGTTCCCGCTGTTCATTGGCGCGGCCGTGTTCACCCTGATGCTGACCTGGCATGACGGTCGACGCTTGCTCAACGACTCTTTGCGCTCGGACGCCTTGCGTCTGTCGGATTTTCTGGAGGCAGTGTTCATTTCGCCGCCCACACGGGTGGAAGGCACGGCCGTGTTCCTCACGGTCGAGGCGGGTTCGGTGCCCAATGCCTTGCTGCACAACTTGAAGCACAACAAGGTTTTGCACGAACGCAATCTGTTTGTCACGGTGCGCAGCCACGAGGTGCCGCGCATCGACGCCCAGCAGCGTTTGGATGTGACACCGCTGGGGCACGACTGCTGGCAAGTCATTGTCAACTACGGTTTCAAGGACAACCCGGATTTGCCGAGCGCGCTGACCAAAATCCAGGGTGAGGGCTACAAGTTGGACCCGATGATGACCAGCTATTTCCTCTCGCGCGACATCGTGATTCCGACCATTGGTGGCGGCATGGCCCCCTGGCGTGAAAAGTTGTTCGCCCAAATGCACCACAACGCCAGCGGTGCGGCCGCGTTTTTGAACTTGCCCACCAATGCGGTGGTCGAGTTGGGCTCCAAAATCGAAATCTGAGGCCTCGTGAGCACTTCCCATTTGCTCTACTTGCACGGCTTCAGGTCGTCACCTCAGTCGGCCAAGGCCCAAATCATGGCCCAGCGGGTCAACGCTTTGAACCCCGATGTGACCTGGTGGTGCCCGCAGTTGCCCGCTTCGCCCGCGCAAGCCATAGACCTTTTGCTGCAGGGCACGGTCGACTGGCCGCGCGGGCAGATGGCGATCATGGGTTCGTCGCTCGGCGGGTTTTACGCCGCCTGGCTGTCGGCCCACTGGGGTGTGCCTGCGGTGTTGATCAACCCGGCCGTACACCCTTCACGCGATCTGGCGCGTTACATCGGCGAGCACCCGGTCTGGCAAGACCCGGCGCAAAGCATCTTTTTTGAGCCGACTTTTGTGCGAGAGCTCCAAGTGCTGGAAAGTCAGCCCTTGCCTACTCGGCCCGCCACGCTGGCCTTGATTGCCAAGGGCGACGAAGTGCTGGACTGGCGCGAAATGCTGGCCCGCCATCAGACTGGGCAGGTGCACCTGATCGAGGGCAGCGACCATGCCCTGAGTGATTTTGAAGACCACTTGCCGCAAATCCTTGAATTTCTGAAGCTGGCTTGAAGCTCTGCAGGCCGAATGGCCGGGTGGCGTGGGAAAATCCCTGTATGTACGTATTATTTGAAGATGCCGGCAAATTCATGGCCGGTCGGATCATGTCCGAAGCCGAGGCCTCTGCGCAGGTCGAACTCGACTCCGGTAAACGGGTCAAGGTCAAATCGGCCCACATGATGTTGAAGTTTGACAAACCGGCCCCGGCCGTTTTGCTCAGTGATGCCACCGCTTTGAGCCAGACCATCGAGCTGGAGCTGGCCTATGAGTGCGCCCCGGACGAGGAGTTCGGCTTTGGCGACCTGGCCAAAGACTATTTCAGCAACAACGCCAGCACCACCGAGCAGGTGGCCGCCTTGCTGTGCTTGCACGAAGCGCCGCACTACTTCCGGCGCGGCGGTGCAAAAGGCCGCTTCAAAAAAGCCCCCGCCGAAATCGTGCAGCAGGCCTTGCTGGCCATTGAGAAGAAAAAGCAGGTCCAGGCTCAAATTGAGGCCTGGTCGGCCGATTTGGTGGCGGGCACTTGCCCAGCCTCGATCCGCGAGCAGCTCTACAAAATCCTGTTTCGCCCCGACAAGAACACACCCGAATACAAGGCCGTGGTCGAGGCCAGCAAGAGCAGCCAGACCGCCCCTTTGGACTTGCTGCAAAACGCAGGGGCCATCGCCTCGGCTTGGGATTTCCATTGGCAGCGTTTCTTGTTCGACCTGTTTCCCAAGGGCACGGGCTTTCTGCCTTTGCAGGCACCGGCCATCACCGATGACTTGCCGCTGGCGCCGGTGCAAGCGTTTTCGATTGACGATTCACACACCACCGAGATTGACGACGCCTTGTCGCTGCAAGGCTTGGGCACGGGCAGGGTCACGGTGGGCATCCACATCGCCGCACCTGGCCTGGCCTTGAGCCCCGGCAGCGCCATCGACCAGCTCGGCCGCGCCCGCCTGTCCACCGTTTACATGCCCGGCTACAAAATCACCATGCTGCCCGACAGCGTGGTGCAGGCCTACACCCTGATCGAAGGGCGTGACTGCCCGGCGGTGTCGCTGTACGTCACTTTCAGCGAAGACACGCTGGAAGTGCAAAGTGCCGAGACACGTCTCGAGCGCGTGCCGATCTTGGTCAACCTGCGCCATGACCAACTGGACGAGCGCATCACCCGCGAATGGCTGGAAGGCGAAGACCAAAGCGACCACGCCGATGTGCCGGTGAGTCGCGACACCTTGGCTTTTTACTGGCGTTTGGCGCAGACCCTGAAAGCGCGGCGTGAAGTGGTGCGCGGCAAGCCCGAAAACTTCAACCGCCCTGACTACAGTTTCAAGTTGGAGCGGGACAACAACGACACGCCGCCTGCCGGGGACGAGACCGTGGTCATCGGCACCCGCAAGCGCGGCGCGCCGCTCGACTTGATGGTGGCCGAGGCCATGATTTTGGCCAACAGCACCTGGGGCCAGTGGATGGCCAGTCTGGGGGTGCCCGGCATTTACCGCAGTCAGGCCAGTTTGGCGCCAGGCGTCAAGGTGCGCATGGGCACCAAGGCGCTGCCGCATGCGGGCATTGGCGTTCCCAGCTACGCATGGAGCACCTCGCCGCTGCGCCGTTACACCGACTTGGTCAACCAGTGGCAGATCATCGCCTGCGCCAAGCATGGCGCCACGGCCGCTTTGGCTGCGCCCTTCAAGCCCAAAGACGCCGAGTTGTTTTCCATCATCAGCGGCTTTGATGCGGCCTACAGCGCCTACAACAGCGTGCAGTCCAGCATGGAGCGTTACTGGACGCTGCGCCATGTTCAGCAGCACAGCATCGAGGAGCTGGACGCCAGCTTGGTCAAGGAAATGGGCGGTGGCACCTGGCTGGTGCGTGCCGACACCTTGCCTTTGATGTTCAGCGTCATGGGTGCGCACAACCTGCCGCGCGGTGCACGCGTGCGCGTCAAGCTGGCGGATGTGGACCTGATGGCGTTGGATGTGCGCGGCACTGTGTTGGCCCACTTGGATGCCCAGCAGGTCGTCAAACCAGAAACCGACGAAGCCGAGGACGATGACAACCTGCCTGCGGGCCCGGTGACCATCGCGGTGGACTTGAACGACAGCCCCTCAGACCATGCCTCTTGAAAACCCGTCCAACAAAACGGTTCCTTTCAACAAGACCGTCTCAACCGGCCTGTCTTGGGCTGAAGCGCTGCGGGCTTCGCCGCACCGAGCGCTGTTTGGGGCCCTGGGGTTTTCTGTGGTGGTTCATCTGGGCCTTGTCGGCTTTCGGATTGCTGCGCCAGAAGCCTACAACCGGGTCTTTCAAGACACCCCTTTTCAAGTGATCTTGGTCAATGCCCGCAGTCTGGAGTTGCCCCAGCAAGCGCAAGCCATGGCCCAGGTGAGCTTGGCTGGAGGTGGTGAAATACCTGAGGTGCGCATTGCCAGCTCCCCCTTGTTGCCCTCGATGAACGAGGATCCAGGCATGGACTTGAGTGCGGTCAAAAAGCAAATTCAAGCGCTCAAAATTCAGCAGATGCGCATGTTGAGCCAACTCAAAGACGAGTTGGCCGTTTTGACGCGCGAAAATCAGGCCGACACAACTGACAGTCTTGAGCGGGATGCCAAAGTTCAGCGACAGCAGCAATTGGCCCGACAGTTGGCACAAATAGAACAACGTGTTGACCAAACGCAGGGTGCAGCCCGCAAGCGCTATATCAGTCCAGCCACCAAAGAGGTGGTGTACGCCCTGTACTACGACAAAATGCGTCGAACCATTGAATACCAAGGGACCTTGAACTTTCCGGAGGTCGGTGGCGAGAAGATTTACGGGCAACTCACCATGGTGATCACCGTCGACAGCCGTGGGGACTTGTTGAGCTCTGAGGTGGCCAAGTCCTCCGGCAATCCATTGCTGGACACCCGAGCCGTGGCCATCGTGCGCAGCGCAGCCCCTTTTGGCAGGTTCAACCAGAAAATGCGCGCCCAGGCGGATCAGATTGTGGTCGTCACCCGTTTTAATTTCTCGCGGGATGCCACGCTGGATACCCACATGATGGCCACTGAAGAGGCCAAACCCTGATGCGCTTTGTGTTCACCCAATGCCCAGGACAACGCACATGCTTGCACTGAAACGGTGGTTGTTGTTGTTGGTGTTGGCTGTGGTGGCGTTGCAGCTGTTTTTTATCTTGCGCATTGTCAGCATGAATTGGGTCGCTCCCGAGTCCACCAGTTTTCAGCGTTCACAGGCTTGGCTCATCGTGATGCGTGATGGCCAATTGCCCTGGCGACAAGAAAGCGTTGACATGACCGCGCTGGCCAAAACCTTGCAGCGTGCAGTCATTGCATCGGAAGATGCGGCTTTCACCCAACACCACGGCATTTGGTGGCAGTCTCTTGAAAAAGCCTGGGAGAAAAACGCACGGACCAAAGCGCAGGCAGAAAGACGCTCCCAGCGCCAACCCGACAAACCGGTGGTGGTCAAAGTGGTGGGTGGCTCCACCATCACCCAGCAGTTGGCCAAAAACCTGTTTTTATCGGGCGAACGCACGCTGCTGCGCAAGGGCCAAGAGATGGTATTGGCCTTGACATTGGAGGCCTTGCTCAGCAAAGAGCGGATTTTGGAGATCTACCTCAACAGCGTGGAGTGGGGCGAGGGCGTGTTCGGTGCCGAGGCGGCGGCGCAGCACTACTTTCGCAAAAGCGCCGCTCGCCTGAATGCTTGGGAGGCCGCGCGCTTGGCGGTCATGCTGCCGCGTCCGCGCTATTTTGAAAAGCTGCCGCAATCGCCCTATCTGACCCGGCGAGCTGAAACCATCATGGCCCGCATGAACGACGTGGTGCTGCCATGAGCCTGAGCACCCCGGCCCCCGCCAGCATTCGCATCCTGGGCATCGACCCCGGCTTGCAAACCACAGGTTTTGGTGTGATCGAGATCACCGGCTCGCGACTGCAATACGTGGCCAGCGGCGTGATCGAGACCACGCGCGGTGACATGGGCAATTTGCCTTCCAGACTGAAAATCATCTACGACGGTGTGCGAGAAATCGCCGCACGTTACCAGCCCGATGTGGCCTCGGTCGAGATCGTGTTCGTCAACGTCAACCCGCAAGCGACCTTGCTGTTGGGTCAGGCGCGGGGCTGCGCGGTCACGGCCTTGGTGTCGTGCGACTTGCCCGTGGCTGAATACACCGCTTTGCAAATGAAGCAATCGGTCACCGGGCACGGGCGCGCCGCCAAATCGCAGATCCAGGAAATGGTCAAGCGCTTGCTGCAATTGCCCGTGCTGCCCAAGCAAGACGCGGCGGATGCTTTGGGCATGGCCATCACCCACGCGCATGCCAGCCCCTCGATGAACAAGCTGGCAGCGCAAGGCGTGCTCAGCCGCAAAACCCACGGCATGTTCCGCAGCGGGCGAAGCCATTGATGGACAGCGATCAGTTGGGGGTGTAGGCCAAGCGCACGTAAATCGGTGCAAAGGCCTCGGCTTGGGTGATCTCGATCAGGGTTTCCTTGGCCAGCTCCAGCAAGGCAATGAAGGTGACCACCAGCACCGGCACACCCAGACTCGGGTCGAACAGATGCTCAAACTCCACAAATTTCCGCCCTTGCAAGTGCTTGAGCACGATGCTCATGTGCTCGCGCACGCTGAGCTCTTCGCGGCTGATCTTGTGGTGCTGCACCAGGTTGGCGCGTTTGAGGATGTCGCGCCAGGCCGATTGCAGCTCGTCCATGCCCACATCGGGAAAGCGCGGTTGCAGGCTTTGCTCGATGAAGACCTGAGCCTGCAGAAAATCGCGGCCGTATTGCGGGATCACGTTCAGCTGCATGGAGGCCAGCTTCATCTGCTCGTATTCAAGCAGGCGGCGCACCAATTCGGCTCGCGGGTCTTCGGCCTCTTCGCCTTCCGGCGCTCTTTTGGGCGGTAGCAGCATGCGCGACTTGATCTCGATCAGCATGGCCGCCATGAGCAAGTATTCGGCGGCCAGCTCCAGGTTGCGCTGGCGGATTTCTTCGACATAGCTCAGGTACTGGCGTGTCACGCCCGCCATGGGGATGTCGAGGATGTTGAAGTTTTGCTTGCGGATCAGGTAGAGCAGCAGATCCAGCGGGCCTTCGAAGGCCTCCAGAAACACCTCCAGCGCATCCGGTGGGATGTACAAGTCGCTGGGCATGGCAAACAGGGGCTCACCATACAAACGCGCCAGCGCCACTTGGTCAACCACCACAGGCATGGCCGAGATGGCCGCCGATTCGGGCAGCTTAAGGGGCGGTCGGGTGTCGGTGCTCACGGGGTGTTGAGGCCTGAAAAATCGAGCAGGAACAAAATAAACACGGTTTCAAAAAAGGACCAGGGCTTGAGCCCATGCTGCTCTCAGGCCTTCGTTTGGTAGACGTAGGGCTTTTGTGCCACGCGGCCTTGCTTGAATTCAGCCTGAATGTCGCGGTCGATGGGCTTGTCCCACAACAGGCTGCGGCCTTGGCGCTGTTCGGCTTCGAGCTCGGGGCGCTGGGCCTTGAGCTGGTCAATGAACAAGCTTGTGTCTGAGCTGTAATCGGGGCGGCGGAAAAAGGACATGGCGGGCAATCTGTGCGGGGCAAAAACAAAAGGGTTTTGGCAGTCCCCTGAAGACCATCAAAACCAACAGGGTGCTATTTTAACGGGCCGGGTCTGCGCTCAGCCTGACGGCCAGGGCCAGACTGCTGCTCAGGTCCGGCTGCAGATGCTCTTTCAAGTGGGCCATCAGGCCACTGCGCCGGGCCATGTCCAGGGGTTGGTGGGTCAGCCCACACACGATCAGGTGCATCTTTTTCTTGTGGCAGGTCTCGATCAGGTTCATCAGCGCGTCCGCGCCCGAGGAGTCGATGTAGATCACGTTTTTCAGGTCCAGCACCAGCGTGGGGGTGCTGATTTTGTCCTCGATGGCCTCGACCAGCTTCACTGCCCCAAAAAACAGTGCACCGTACAAGCGCCAAGCCTGGACCTGGTGCTCAAATCCGGCCAGCCCCGGCTGCTCTATGCGGGTCACGCCCTCGCAGCGGCTCAGGCTGGAGATGCGGTAAATGAAAGTCAGGCAGGCCGCGATCAGGCCCACCTCAACCGCCACTGTCAGGTCAAACACCACGGTGAGGAAAAACACCGCCAGCAAAGTGATGCGGTAAGGCATGCGGTACTGGCGCAGGTGCATGAATTCGCGCCACTCGCCCATGTTCCAGGCCACAAACATCAAGATGGCCGCCAGCGCCGCCAGCGGAATGTGTCCGGCCAGAGGTGCCACCGCCAGCACCACGGCGAGCAAGGTCAGGGCATGCACCATGCCCGAAATCGGGGTGGTGCCACCGCTTTTGATATTGGTCACGGTGCGGGCAATGGTGCCAGTGGCGGGCATGCCGCCAAAAAACGGTGTGACAAAGTTGGCCACGCCTTGGGCCATGAGCTCTTGGTTGGGGTTGTGTCGGTCGCCGATCATGCCGTCGGCAATGCGTGCGCACAGCAGTGATTCAATCGCCCCCAACAGCGTCAAGGTCAAGGTGGGCATGAGCAAAAAGCGGGCACTGTCCCAGCTGAACTCAGGCCAGACAAAGCCGGGCATGGAGGAGGGGATGCCGCCAAATTTGCTGCCAATCGTCTCCACGGGCAGGTTCAGCAGCCAGGTGACCGAGGTGGCAAAAATCAGCGCCACGATGGAGCCAGGAATCATGCTGACCCAGCGGTATCGGGTGTCTGTCAAGCGGCGACTCATGCGCAACCAGCCCACCACCAGAGACAAGGACGCCAGGGCCAGCAGCAAGGCGGCCAGATTGGCCGAGTGGAGGTTCAGCCAAAGGGTGTTCAAGATGCCAAAAAAATCGGCCGGCATGGTGGCCACTTTCAGGCCCAGCAAGTCCTTGATTTGCGACAGCATGATCAGCACCGCGATGCCGTTGGTAAAACCAATCACCACCGCCACCGGGATGAAACGGATCAGCGTGCCCAGTCGGAACAAGCCCATCAGGAACAGCAGCACACCCGACATGGCGGTGGCCAAAATCAGGTTGGCCAGGCCATAACGCTCGACGATGCCGTAGACGATGACAATGAAGGCCCCGGCTGGACCGCCAATTTGCACCCGGCTGCCGCCCAGAGCCGAGATCAAAAAACCCGCAATGATGGCGGTGAACAGACCCGCCTCGGGTTTGAGGCCCGACGCGATGGCGAAAGCCATGGCCAGGGGCAAGGCCACCACGCCCACAGTGATGCCTGCGCCCACGTCTTGGGAAAATCGTTCGCGGTTGTAGCCGTGCAAACAGTCCAACAATTTAGGCCGGAAAAAAAGCGTGGTCTGCATCCAGTTCATCGGCGTCTCATGGTTCTTTGGATGTGCAACTTATGCGGCACGCCAGCGCAGGTCGGCCAACAAGGGACGCAGGCACAGCACCCAAAGCAGCGCAGCCAAAGGTACGGTGGTGATGTAACCCCAGTATTTGAAACCCAGCGCGCCCATCAGCCCACCCAGAAAAAAACTCAGCACCAGAGCCAGATGCCCCCTGAGGCGCTGTCGGTTGGCGCGCACCGGGGTGCCGGGTTGGCTTCGGTTCATGTACAAAAGCTTGCCCAGCTCGATGCCCAAGTCGGTCACCAGCCCGGTGATGTGCGTGGTGCGGATTTCGGCCTTGGAGATTTTGGTGATGACCGCGTTTTGCAGGCCCATGATGAAGCACAGCAAGACCACCGTGACTGGCACAAACAGATGCGACCAAGCCGCAATGGCCGCGCCAAACAAGCCGAACACCAGCAAGGCTCCGGATTCGAGCAGGAGTGGCAGACTGTAGCTGCTGCGCATTTGCTGGCGCAGGCCCCAGTTGACCAGCACGGCGGTGCACATGGCCCCGGCCACAAAGGCCAGCAAGCAAACGATGCCCGCCAGCGCGAGGGTGATGTTGCCCAACACCAGGTCATCGGCCACCGATGACACGATGCCGGTCATGTGCGAGGTGTAACTGCCCACCGCCAAAAAGCCGCCTGCGTTGGTGGCCCCGGCCACAAAAGTCAACACCAAGCCCAGCCGCAGATTGGCCTCAGGGCTTCGCTGCACATCGGTCCATCCGCGGATCAGAGGGAACATGTGCAGCCTGTGTGGGGTCAAGAGGTCAATGGATGCGCATGCCAGGCTTGGCGCCGGGCCAAGGGTGCAGCACGTAAATCCCGGCATCGGTCTGGTCATCGGCATGGCTGGCGGCCAGCACCATGCCTTCGGACACGCCAAACTTCATCTTGCGCGGGGCCAGGTTGGCCACCATCACGGTGAGTTGGCCGATCAGGTCTTCGGGCTTGTACATGCTGGCGATGCCACTGAAGACATTGCGCAGGATGGGACGTCCTTGTGAGTCCGGGCCTTCGCCCACGTTGAGCGTCAAACGCAAAAGTTTGACCGAGCCTTCCACCGGCTCGCAGTTGACGATCTCGGCAATGCGCAGATCGACCTTGGTGAAGTCATCGATGCTGATGGTGGGCGCGATGTCTTCACCGCCAGGGATGAGTTTTTCTTCGACCACGGCAGGCGGCTCGAACAAGGCGTCGAGTTGTTCCGGGGTGACGCGTTGCATCAGGTGCTGGTAGGCGTTGATGGTGTGGCCCGCGCCCAGCAGCTGTTGTGCTTGTGCAAACGTGAAAGGCGCAACGTTCAAGAAAGCCTCGACCTGCGCGGCCAGTGCGGGCAGCACAGGTTTGAGTTGCAGGCTGAGCAGGCGGAAGGCTTCGATGCAGGTGGTGCACACGTCGTGCAAGCGGGCGTCCTCGCCTGCTTGTTTGGCCAAGTCCCAGGGCTTGTTCTGGTCCACATAGCTGTTGACCTTGTCGGTCAGCAGCATGATCTCGCGCAGGGCTTTGGCGTATTCGCGTTCGTCGTAGAGCGCCGCGATGGTGGGCGCAGCGGCTTGCAAGGTCGTCAGCAAGGCGTGGCCGTCTGCGCTCACGGGGCCGAGTTGGCCGCCAAAGCGCTTGGCGATGAAGCCGGCCGAGCGCGAGGCGATGTTGACGAATTTGCCGATCAGGTCGCTGTTCACCCGGGCCATGAAGTCTTCGGCGTTGAAGTCGATGTCTTCGTTGCGGGCCGAGAGTTTGGCGGCCAGGTAGTAGCGCAGCCACTCGGGATTCATGCCCAGGCTCAAATACTTGAGCGGGTCCAGGCCCGTGCCCCGGCTCTTGCTCATCTTCTCGCCGTTGTTCACGGTGAGGAAGCCGTGTACGTTGACCTTGTTGGGTGTCTTGCGGCCTGAAAAGTGCAGCATGGCGGGCCAAAACAGGGTGTGGAAGGTGACGATGTCTTTGCCGATGAAGTGGATCTGCTCCAGATTCGGGTTGGCCATGTAGGCGGCGTAATCTTCGCCGCGCTTGTCCAGCAGGTTTTTCAGCGAGGCCAGGTAACCCACTGGCGCGTCCAGCCACACATAAAAGTACTTGCCTGGTGCGTCGGGGATCTCGATGCCAAAGTAGGGCGCGTCACGCGAGATGTCCCAGTCGCCCAGGCCCTCGCTGGTCGTGCCGTCGGGGTTGGTGCGCACACTGAACCACTCTTTGACCTTGTTGGCCACTTCAGGTTGCAGCTTGCCGTCTTGCGTCCACTGGCTCAAAAACTCAACGCAGCGCGGGTCGGACAATTTGAAGAAGAAGTGCTCCGAGGTTTTGAGCTCGGGCTTGGCTCCTGAGAGGGCAGAGAAGGGATTGATCAGATCGGTGGGGGCGTAGACCGCACCGCAAACCTCGCAGTTGTCGCCGTACTGGTCTTTGGCGTGGCACTTGGGGCACTCGCCTTTGATGAAACGGTCGGGCAAGAACATGTTCTTTTGGGGGTCAAAGAACTGCTCCACGGCGCGCACTTCGATCAGCGAGCCGCCGTCGGCCTCTGAAATGTCGCGCAGGTCGCGGTAAATCTGGCGGGCCAGTTCGTGGTTTTCTGGCGCGTCGGTGCTGTGCCAGTTGTCAAAAGCGATGTGAAAACCGTCCAGATAAGGCTTGCGACCCGCCGCGATGTCGGCCACAAACTGCTGGGGCGTCTTGCCTGCCTTTTCGGCCGCGATCATGATCGGCGCGCCGTGGGTGTCGTCGGCACCCACAAAGTTGACTTGGCTGCCCTGCATGCGCTGGAACCTCACCCAGATGTCGGCTTGGATGTATTCCATGATGTGGCCGATGTGGAAATTGCCGTTGGCATAAGGCAGGGCGGTGGTGACAAAAAGCTGGCGGGGCGCGTTGGGGGCAGACATGGTGGGGCAGTTTGTAGGGGAATCGGTGATTTTAGGGTGTATGGCCTGGCTTGTCGGTAAACTTCGGCCCATTCTAGAAAGTGACCATGGCGACCACAGAACAACTCCTGCAAGCATTGCAAACCGTCATTGACCCGAACACGGGCAAAGATTTCGTCTCCAGCAAAACCCTGAAAAATTTGCAAGTCGAGGGCGGCGATGTCTCTTTTGACGTGGAGCTGGGTTACCCGGCCAAAAGCCAAATTCCGGGCATTCGTCAAGCATTGATTGCTGCAGCCAAAGGCGTAACAGGCGTGGCCAACGTGTCTGCCAACGTCACCAGCAAGATCACGGCCCATTCCGCCCAGCGCGGCGTGGCCCTTTTGCCGCAGGTCAAAAACATCGTGGCCGTGGCTTCAGGCAAAGGTGGTGTGGGCAAGAGCACCACCGCTGTGAACTTGGCGCTGGCGCTGGCCGCCGAGGGCGCCAAAGTGGGCTTGCTGGACGCCGACATTTACGGCCCCAGCCAGCCGATGATGATGGGCATTGAAGGCCGCCCCGAAAGCGAAGACGGCCAAACCATGGAGCCGATGGAAAACTACGGCGTACAGGTCATGTCGATTGGTTTCCTGGTGAATCAGGACGAAGCCATGATCTGGCGCGGCCCCATGGCCACCCAAGCGTTGGAGCAACTGCTGCGCCAGACCAACTGGAAAGAGTTGGATTATTTGATCGTGGACATGCCACCCGGCACGGGTGACATCCAGCTGACACTCTCCCAACGCGTGCCTATGACGGGTGCGGTGATCGTGACCACCCCGCAAGACATTGCCCTGCTGGACGCCAAAAAAGGCGTGAAGATGTTCGAGAAAGTGGGCGTGCCGATTTTGGGCCTGGTGGAAAACATGGCGGTGCACGTTTGCACGAACTGCGGCCATGTGGAGCACATTTTTGGCGCTGACGGCGGCAAAAAAATGGCGGCCGAATACGGCATGGACTACCTGGGTGCACTGCCGCTGGACATGCAAATTCGCCTGCAGGCCGACAGCGGCAAACCCACTGTGGTGTACGACCCTGACGGTGAAGTGGCCCAGATCTACAAGGCTGTGGCACGCCAGGTCGCGGTCAAGATCGCGGCCAAGGCCAAGGATTTTTCGAGCAAGTTCCCGACCATCAAGGTCAGCAAAGACACCTGAGCGACAAGGTGGGGCCGCCCTGGCCATGAGTCGGGCGGTCCGGTATCCCTGGGTTTGTTGGGATGTTTCTCATTAAGAGTTCATAAGTATTCGTTGTTATCATGCGTCCAGTATCAAAGGCGTCATGTGAAACACCTACTTTTCCCCATTTTCTGGATTCGTCAAGCGCTTCAGCGTTGGCCCTTGGTGTGGCTGGGCCTGCTGTTGGCGGGCATTTGCCTGTGGGTGGTGTTCTACACCTACCAAGCCAGCGAGCGGATGGTTCGGCAATACGCCACTGAGAGTGCGCAGGCCCATGCCGTCAGCCTGACGCAATTTCGCAATTTCTACACCGATGAGATCGTGCCCCGCGCCATAGAGGCGGGCGTGCACGTCACGCACGACTACAAAAACCGCAAAAACGCGCTGCCTTTACCCGCCACATTGACGCTGGATTTGGGGCATTACCTGTCCAAGGTTGATGGCGGGACCCAAGTGAGGCTCTACAGCGAAAAGCCCTTTCCATGGCGTGTGCAAGAGCGCCAGCTCGATGACTTTCAACGTCAGGCTCTCAAACACCTCAAAGAAAAACCGGACGAGCCTTTTGTGCGGGAGGAGGTGCTCAACGGTGAGCGCGTGCTTCGGTATGCCCAGGCCGACCGCATGACGCTGCGTTGCGTGGCCTGTCACAACAGTTATCCCAGTTCACCACGGACCGACTGGAAAACCGGTGATGTGCGCGGAGCCCTGGAGGTGGTGCTGCCCGTCTCGCAATGGCAGATCACCAGCACAGGCATCCTCAATCGCACCTTTGTGGTCCTTTTGGCGTTGCTCTTTTTAGGTCTGTTACTGGTCTGGTTGACGGTGCGGCGATTCCGCCAAGCCCTGCTCACATCGCGCAAATTGTCCACCGAACGGCGTGCAGCGATCGAGCAACTGAGCGAAGAAATCAACGAACGCAAGCAAATTGAGCGGCAAATGCGTTTGAGTGAAAGCAAGCTGCACAGCATTTTCAAGTCGGTGCCTGAAGCCATTGTGGTGGCCGACGCCCATGGCCTGATCGTGCAGTGCAATGCCGCCACACAAGCCATTTTTGGCTACACCCCTGAAGAGCTCATCGGTCAGAAGCTGGACATGCTGATGGGCAGCCAAGATGGGCAGCGGCATGACGATGACATGCAGACTTACCAACGCACGGGTGAAAAGAAGATCATCAACCAACCGCGTGTGCTCCACGGTCGTTGCAAGGATGGCCGGCTGTTCTCGCTGCGATTGACCATCAGCGAGATGCGGGTGGACGATGAGGTTCATTTTGTGGGGGTGATGCAGGACTTCACGGCCATCGAAAATGCCCAAAAGATGCTCATCGAAGCCAAGGAGAAGGCTGAACAGGACAACCGCATGCGTGGTGAATTCCTGGCGAACATGAGCCATGAAATACGCACCCCCATGAATGGCATTGTGGGGATGACCGAGTTGGCCATGGACACCCAGGACAGATCGGCGCAAAAGGAATACCTGACCTTGGCGCGTGACTCGGCCAATCATTTGCTCCACATCATCAATCAGATTCTGGATTTTTCGAAAATCGAAGCCCAGGCGCTGCAGCTCGAGTTGCTCAAGGTCAGCCCGGCTCAATTGATCCGCGACACCAGCCGCTCCTTGGAGCAACTGGCCCGTGTCAAAGACATCGATTTGCAGGTGGACATCGCATCGGCGGTGCCCGAGTGGGCCTGGATGGACCCCGTGCGCATGCGCCAGGTGTTGACCAACCTGATTGGCAACGCCATCAAGTTCACCGAAGTGGGTGCGGTCACCGTGGCCGTGCAAGCCTTAGCTGGCCAAGACGTGGATCATTGTGTGCTGCGCATCAGCATCACCGACACGGGCATTGGTTTTGATCCAGCCCGTACCGCAGCACTGTTCAGTCCCTTCACCCAGGGTGATGGCTCGGTCACCCGCTCGTTCGGGGGCACGGGCCTGGGACTGGCCATCACCCGAAGGCTGGTTCATTTGATGGGCGGTGAAATCAGCGCCAACGGGCAGCCTGACCTGGGTGCCTGCTTCACGGTGACTTTACCGGTCGAAAAAACCAGTTTGGATGCCGATGACCAAAGCACTTCAGACGCCCAGGCTTCCGATCTGAGTTTGATCCCGGTTTACCAAAAACCGATTTCGGTTTTGCTGGTGGAGGACCATGACATCAACCGCAAGCTGGCCGAGATCATGTTGCAGCGCATGGGTTACCGCTATGTCTCGGCCTGCGATGGTTTACAGGCTCTGGATGTGCTGGAGAAAGACCGTTTTGACGTGGTCCTGATGGACGTGATGATGCCGGTCATGGACGGCATCACCGCACTCAAACTCTTGCGTGAGCGGGAGGCTGAGCAAGGCCAACGAACCCGCGTCTTGATGGTGACGGCCCATGCCATGACGGGCGACCGTGAACGCTTCCTGGGGGCAGGGGCAGACGGCTATGTGTCCAAGCCCATGTCACAGGCGGCGTTGCAAAAGGAAATTGAGCGGGTGCTGAATGTGCCCCATGCAGGCGAGAGCGACGCACCGGACTGATCTTTGGTTGGCTGTTGGGGGAAGCCCCCCCAGCGCAAGCCAGCGCTGAGGGGGATTTGCGGACGCCTGGCGGCGTCAGCTTTTTTGGCCGGCCCGCATTAGCTGACCCGGCAAAGCGCCAGTGGCTTGCTGGTTCTCAAAGATGGGCTGACCAGCCACCAAGGTGGCGATGTAACCATCGCAGCGCTGGGTCAGTCGTCGTCCGCCTGCGGGCAGGTCGTAGACCATTTCAGGGGCGTACAGCCGCAGCTTGTCGTAGTCAATGATGTTGATGTCGGCTTTTTTACCCACCTGTAGCGTGCCCCGGTCGTTCATGCCGTAGATACGGGCTGTGTCCTGGGTTTGGCGCTTGACCATGGCTTCCACGCTGAAGGTGCCACCCCGGGTGCGTGAGCGGCTCCAGTGGGTCAGCATGAAGGTGGGCATGCTGACATCGCAGATGTAGTTGCAATGCGCTCCGCCGTCGGACAGGCTGTTCACGGTCACGTCGGTCTGCAGCCATTCGTGCAGGTGATCCAGGTTGCCGTACGAATAGTTGAAGCTGGGGTAATAGAGCATGGCCATGCCATCGCGTTCCATCATCAGGTCGTACACCACGTCCAGGCCGCTGCGGCCCTGGGCCTGCATCATGGCCTGCACGCTTTCGCTGCCTTCGGGCTCGTAGTCCGGGTTGTCGGCCAGGCGGTAGATTTTGTGGAAATTGCCAAACATGGTGCGCATGCGCTCATCGGTGCGCAGGCGCTCGCCCGTCAGGATGGCTTCGCGCACTTCGGGCTGGCGCAGCCGGTTGATGCGCTCGGGCCAGGGCAGCTTGGCGATCTCCAAATAGGCAGGGCTCACGATGAAGGGGTGCAGGCTGCTGTGCCATGAAAACAGCAGGCCCACGGGGCGCCCGCAAATGCCGCCATACAGGGGGATGTTTTGCTGATGCGCCTCTTTGAGCGTGCCCAGAATGTCTTTCCACAAGTCCGGGGCGGGATCGGTTTGCTGCAGGTTGAACAGCACGGGCAGCTTGTTTTTGAGGGCCAGGTTGCGCATCCAAGGAATCTCGTGGTGCATCGAGATGTGGTTGGACGTCATCTGGAACACGCCGTGACCCACCTCGCCCAGCACCTGGCCCAGGGTGGAGATTTCTTCGCCGGTGGCAAAGGTGCCGGGTGGGTATTTGCGCTGGTCGTATTTGTGCAGGAAGGTGCGCGAGGTGGAAAAACCATAAGCCCCTGCCTTCAGGGCTTCGCGCACGATGTTGCACATGTCGAACAAATCATCGGGGGTGGTTTCATCGTGCTGGATCCCGCGCTCGCCCATCACATAGGCCCGCACGGCCGAGTGAGGGATTTGCGTGGCGATGTCCAGCGCCTTGGGGCGGCGCGCCAGGGCGTCCATGTATTGTGGAAAGCTTTCCCAGTCCCACTGAATGCCTTCGGAGAGCACGGCGCCAGGGATGTCTTCCACGCCTTCCATGACCGAGATCAGCCAGTCCCTTTTTTCGGGCTTGACCGGGGCAAAGCCCATGCCGCAGTTGCCCATCACAACGCTGGTCACGCCGTGCGCCGTGGAGGGCGAGAGGTAGGGATCCCAGGTGGCTTGGCCGTCGTAATGGGTGTGGATGTCGATCCAGCCGGGTGTGACGAGGGCGCCTTGGGCGTCGAGGGTACGACGGGCCGGGCCTGCTTTGCCGCCGACCTGGCTGATGACGCCCTGGTCGATGGCGATGTCGCCCACTTGGGCAGGAGCGCCGGTGCCGTCAATGAGGCTGCCGCCGCGAATCACGAGATCGTGCATGGTTTGTCCTTGTATGTTGGGGGTCAGTCGAGCTTGATGTTCAGGCGTTTGATCACGGTGCCCCAGCGCTCATGGTCCCGCTTGACGATGCGGGCAAATTCTTCAGGGCCAGCACCACTGACTTCATTGCCCTGGTTGGTGATCATTTGGCTCACCTCGGTCGATTTCAAGGCTCGAGCGATGGTGTCCGAGATCTTTTTGGCCAATGCAGGTGACATGTTGCCGGGTGCAAAAAAGCCCTGCCAGCCCACAATGTCGATGCCCTCCACCCCGGCCTCGGTCATGGTGGGCAGATCGGGCAGGACGCTCAGGCGTTTGTCAGCGGCGACGGCCAGCAGCTTGAATCGGCCGGCTTTGGCGCCTTCCACAGCCGTGGCGGTGCCGTCAAAGTAAAACTGCACATCGCCTGCCATCAGCGCCCGTGTAGCGTCCGGCGTGCCTTTGTAGGGCACATGCACCATTTGGGTGTTGCTGCGCATCATCAGCATTTCGGCATTCAGGTGAGAGGTCGAGCCCTGGCTGAACGAGGCGAAATTCAGTTTGCCGGGGTTGCTGCGCGCAAAGTTGAGCATGTCGCGCACCGAGTTGAAGGGCGACTCCTTGTTGACCACCAGCACCGTGGCGGAGCGGGCCACTTGGGTGATCGGCGTGAAGTCCTTGAACGGGTCGTAGGGCAGTTTGCTGTAAAGGTGCGGGTTTTGGGTGTGGGTGACGACGATGGTGTAGAGCAAGGTGTGGCCGTCGTTGGCCGCGCGTGCCACGTCCTGTGCACCGATCAGCGTGCCCGCGCCGGGCTTGTTGTCCAC
>JAIXOZ010000050.1 GCA_027486495.1 Comamonadaceae bacterium
ACGGCACCCACAATGGCGGTGCCGGTGTCTTGGGCCAGCACCAGGCGGTCAAAAGACGTTTGCGGCCCGATTGACTTCATCCACACCGGGGTGCCGTAGGGGATGCTGCGGCGGTCCACCGCGATCGAGCGCTCGGCCGTGAGCGGCACGCCTTGTGCGCCTTTGGGGCCGGGCGGCACGCTGCCCACGGGCAAGGCTTCTTCGCGGAAAAACACCACACGCGGGTTTTGCCACAGCAGCTCGTTCATGCGCGACGGATTGCGGTCAATCCAGGCTTTGATGCCGGGCCAACTCGCGTCGGTGATCAGGCGTCGGTCGAGCAGCCAGCGGCCAATGCTGATGTAGGGGTGGTCGTTGGTACCGGCGTAAGCCATTCGCACCCAGCGTTGGCGGCCGTCCGGCTCTTTCACATTCACCAGGCCCGAACCCTGGATGTGCAGCACCATTGCGTCCACCGGGTCGGCCAAGTACAACAGTTCTTTGCCGCGCAGCGCGGCGCGGGCGGCAGGCAGGGTTTCCATTTCTTGTCGGCTGAACCAAGGCTTGCGATGGGCCAGCTGGGCGGGCGGCGCGTACAGCGGCACTTGGAAAGGGCCTTGCGCCCGGCGCGAGCCCGTTAAAGTGGGTTCGTAATAACCCGTCAGCAGGCCCTCGTTGCCTTGGTCCAGCGCTTCGACCCGGTAGGGTTGGAGTTTCTCGCGCATCCAGCGGCGCTGAACGTCGGTGCTGGCGCTGGCGAGTTGGGCAATTTCGGTACACAGTGAACGCCAGTCGGGGGCTGGGCGCTGGCAGCTTTGCAACCAGGCGGGCCAGGCTTCGTTGACGGCGTCGCGGTCCATGCCGGGCAGATCGGCCCAGCGTACCGGCACCCAGCGGCTTTGTTCGCGCACCAGGGTGGGCGGCAGGGTGGGCGGCAGGGGCCGGGTGTCCTCCATGGCCAGGATGTCAGTGATGTCAGCTTGCCGTGATGGGCTTGAGGTGGGCGGGTTTTGCACCACGGGCGCGACCGAGCAAGCGGCCAGCATCCCTACAATCGCGGCCATCATGAAGCCTGCCCACACCGGGCGGCGGATCAAGAAACGGGGTTTTTGCATGGGTCTGATTTTGCTGGAAGCTTTTCTGGCCTTGTGTATATTCATCGCGATTGTCTGGTGGACCATGTTTTCCGGCCGCACCAAAGGTGAATTGCGTCAAGCCCAGCCACCGTCTGAACCGTCCCCGAAGGAGGCCAGCGAGCAGGCACTTGGTCATGCCGTGAGTGAAATGGCGGCAAAAGAAACATCGAAAGTTCAACCTGCACCTGACGATACCCACCGCTGAGGATGTTCAGTCCAGCAAGCTGTGAGCGCCTTCAAAGCGCTGGGCGAAATAGCGGTTGCTCATGGCGTCGATGCGCACCCCGGTTCGGGGATTGCTGGCGTGCACAAAGCGACCATCGCCCACGTACACCCCGACATGCGAGTGGCGTGCGCCCAAGGTGTTGAAAAACACCAGATCGCCAGGCTGCAAGTTGGCCCGGTCGATGGGGCGGGACATGCGGCCCAGGTCGGCCGCTGAACCCTGCACCCGCAAGCCCCCTCCTTCGCGAAGCACATGGGTCACCAGGCCCGAGCAGTCAAAACCCGTGGCCGGGCCACGCCCGCCCCAGGCATAGGGGGTATCCAGCAATGACAGTGCCACCATGGCCACATCGTTGCGCACGGTGTTGTAGGGGCCAGAAGGCCGAGGGCGCGGGGCAGCAAGGTTGGAGGGCACTGAGTTGGCGGGTGCCGTTCGGCGAACAGGGGGCGATGAACAGCCCGCCAGCAAAAAGGTGGCACCCCAACCCAGACCTGTGAGCAAGCTTTTGCGGCGCTCCGGGTCATGCGCTGCACGCGACAAGCAGGGTGCTGCCAGCGCTTTGCATAAAGAGGTGGCAAGTTTGTTCATGCCAATTGCCGCATCAGATTGGCCAACTCAACCGCGGACTTGACTTCCATCTTGTCGAATACCCGGGCGCGGTGCACCTCCACCGTGCGCACGCTGATGTCGAGTTGGTCGGCGATCAGTTTGTTGGGCAGGCCTTCCACCACCAAGCGCATCACGTCGCGTTCGCGCTCGGTCAGCTCCAGCAGGCGCGCTTGCAGGCGCTGCTGGGTTTGCCGAGCCACCAAAAGCGCTTGCGACAAGGCCAAGGCCTGCTCCACCCGATCGACCAGGGCATTGTCCGAAAAAGGCTTTTCGCAAAAATCAAAGGCTCCGCGCTTGACGCTGTCCACCGCCGTGGGCACGTCGGCGTGGCCGGTCAA
Source organism: Comamonadaceae bacterium (assembly GCA_027486495.1). Lineage (GTDB taxonomy): Bacteria > Pseudomonadota > Gammaproteobacteria > Burkholderiales > Burkholderiaceae_C > Limnohabitans_A. The sequence continues at coordinate 2,289 of JAIXOZ010000050.1, forward strand.
AAAAATCACGGGCCAAGCTTGCGCCATGCCCTTGGCCAACAGCTGCTCAAACAAGGCCAGGCCGCTCATACCGGGCATGCGCACGTCCAGCAAAATGCAGCCCGATTGCTGCAACCGGGTCGGGTCCGGCTGCCACGCGTCACCCTTGTCTTGCCCGTAGCCTTGGAGCATGGCCAAGAAAGCCTCGGCGCTGTCAAAAGACTCGCTGAGCAAGCGACGCGTGCGCAGCAGCCAGGCCATGCCCTCGCGAACGCTGGCGTCGTCATCCACAATGAAAACGGTGGGCGTGTCGGTGAAATTCATGCGGTCATCTTATCCAAAAGCACAGCGGGCAAAGTGAAGCGAAAGACCGTACCGCGGGGGGCCAGGGGCTCAAAACTCAGGTGTCCGCCGTGCTGCTCGACCACGGTGCGGCACAGGCTCAGGCCCAGGCCCATGCCTTCGACCTTGGTGGTGAAAAAAGGCCTGAACAGCTGACGCACCACGTCGTCGGCAATGCCCACGCCCACATCGCTGACCGAGAACTCCACCCAGCTGTGCTCGGTACTCGATGAGACGATGGAGGCGGCACGCCGCACCTGCAGCACCAGCACCCGCTCCGTGCTGCCGGGCTGGTCCATCGCTTGCATGCCGTTGCGCGCCAGGTTCAGCAGCACCTGCTCGACCATGGTGCGGTCACACAGGACCGGGGGTAGCTTGGATTCGAAGCGGGTGTGCACCTTGACCTGTAATTTGCGCGCCTGCAGGTTCACCAGCGGGGCAATGGCGTCAAGCAAGGCCTGAGGTGCGACCGCTTCACGCGATTGATTGCGGCGGCGCACAAAGTCGTGCACGCTGTTGATGACTTTGCCCGCTCGCCCGGCCTGCTCGGCAATGCGGCGCAAGGCCATGTGCACATCGTCCAAGGTTTGAGGTGCAGCGTTGGGGTCTTTGAGCAGGTTGAGAGAGCCATTGGCATAACTGGCGATGGCGGCCAGAGGTTGGTTCAGCTCGTGGCTGAGCAATGAGGCCATCTCACCCACGGTCGCCAATCGCGCAGTGGCCTGCAGGCGCTCCTGGCTGGCTCGAGAGAGCTCTTCGATGCGCCGCTGCTCGCTGATGTCGATCACAGCGCCCATCCAGCCGGTTTGCTGGCCTTGCACGCTGATGAGCGGTGCCTCGATGATCAACACCTCAAAGCGTGTGCCGTCGGCCCGCATGAAGACCGACTCGAAACCCTCGCGCGGCGGTGCGTTGCCTGCCAACCGGATGGCTTGGCGTTGCTGGTATTCGTCGACCATTTCCGGAGGCCAATATGGCATGGGTGCCAGCTGGCCGGTCAGTTGCTCAGCAGGCAGCCCCACCATCTGGCAAAAGGCCGGGTTCACGTAGGTGATGCGCCCTTCTAGGTCACGCGCACGAAGGCCGGTGACCAGCGAGTCCTCCATGGCCTTGCGAAAGGCCAGCGCTTCGGCCAGATCGTTTTCGGCCTTCAGGCGTAGGCGCGAGTCTTTGGCCAGTAAGACCATCACCGTGACGAGGGCTATCGACATGGCGGTGACCAGCGCCGTGAGCACGTTGGGGAACAGGTCAGGCTCGCCCCTGCGACCGTCCATGCGCAAGACCAAGGTGTTGCCTGGCAAGTCCACCAGCTGTTGGGCGGTGAACACGCGCAAGCCCCGGGTTTGGCTGCCCGCAATGGCCAGCCGCGTTCCGTCGGGTTCGGTGAAGGAAATTTCGTTACGGCGGCCATAGCCCACGGCCAGGCGCGCGCTGATGAGCTCCTGCAGCCCATAGGTCAGCACCGTGAAACCCACCAGGACACCGCCTTGGGTGTTGGGCAAGCACATGTCCATGACTTCCATGCCCAAGCCATCGGTCTGGGGTAAAAAATAAGAGCCGGAATAACTGGGCCCGTTGGTTCGACGCGCGCGCAAACAGGCTTGCTGGGCATCGCTCAGGGTTTCGGCGCGCTGCACGCGTTCAAACACGGGACTGCGAAGGGGCGAGTCGGCTGATTGCTTCAGGCTCAGCGCGGTGTCGCGCCATTCGATGCGCAGCATGTCGCGGTTTTCGCGCAAGAGCGCTTGCGCTTCCAGGGCCCAGAAGGCTTCGGATGGGTGGCTCGAATTCAGACCCTGAAGCGCCTGCACATGGCGCGACAGTTGGGTGCGCAAGTCACTGACCGCGTTGGCGGTGTCGCGCTCCAGCTCGGCTTGAAGCTGGCTGGCTTCATAGCGTCCGGCCAGCCAAACGAGGGTCACCAGCACCGCCATGACCAGCGCGATGAGGGCGCTCCAGAGGCTGCGGCGCCCCCGCCCGCCGGGCAAAGCGTCTTCCATCGCCTGCCACCAAGCCAAGGTGCTTGCTTTGAATGTGGGGATCAGACGCTCAGGCGCTTGTTGTGTCATGCTCACATTGTCCTGCACCCAGGGTGACAGCCGTTTGGGGCTGGGAGAGCATGGGCGGCGCGGATCAAGGTGGCGAAATGGGCGCGGTGGACCGGCTCGGGCGTTGCTCTACTCGGGTGACTTGAGGATTAGCCCAGCTGCCATCTACCAAAAACTCCTGTGCCGAAGCCCGTGAGAGGGGGTTTTGCAAGAGCCATTGGGCGATGAAGGTGGTCAGGCCGACCATGGGGTTGACGGTGATGGCCGCGACCAAAGAGGCAGTGCCCGCGTCCACGATAGGCAAAATTTGCACACGCAGTTTCTGGGTTTCGCGGGCAATATCAGCCGACCCGTCCAACTGCACCAGCGCATTGACGCCTTTGATTTGCAGGTTGCGGGTGTTGGCGATGCCGTGCACGATGGTCACATCCCCCAAGACCGAGTCAAAAGCAAAGCCCTGGGCAAACACATCTCGAAAATCGAGCAGCAAACGCCTGGGCAGGGCTTGCAGGCTCAGCACCCCCAAAAGCTTGGCGGCTCCGGGGTCGGCTTTGAGGAACTGGCCGCGCCCCATGCGCACATTCAGGTGGCCATTGAGGCTGGGGTAATGCAGACTGAGCGGCGAGCCTTGCCAACTGATGATGCCGTCGATCTGACCCGCGCCGCCACGCAAAGCCTCGGGTGTACCCAGCCGGGTCAACATGGCTCCGGCGTCCTGAACGTCGAGCACGAAGTTCATCTCGCTTTTGCGCCAGGGACTGCCTTCGCGGGCGGTCAACCAGCGACCCGTGCTGCGCAGCGTGCCTTCGGGCAGTGTGATGTTGAATTTGTTGAGTTGCCATTCACGCGTTGGCGGGGTTCGGGCGAGGTCCTTGTCAGTGTTCATCGCCTCGATCTCGACACGCCCGAGTTGTTTGCCGCGCAGCTCCAGTGCGTCCACAACGATGTCCAGCGTGGGCAAGCTGGCAGGGGGGGCCTCAAGCAGGCTTTCCACCGCGCGTGCGCTGGCGGGCGGCAAGTTCAGGCGGCTCAGGCGAGCAAATAATTTGCCGGCTTGGTCTGTTTGGCTGGGCATGGCAGGCTCAAAAAACACGTGGCCGCTGAGCTCGTCGGCGTCGATGTTGACCCGCCAGAGCCCCGCTTCGTACGTGCCGCCCAGTTGCACCTTGTGCAGGTTGCGGTCATTGGCGATCAGGCTGTTGGCCTTCAGCCCAAAGCGCGTGGGCAGATAAGCTTGCCAGGCTGGGGGCTGCGGCTTGCTGGTGGTTAACGCCGGTGTGGACTGAGGTGCTGGCGCGGGCAGTAAGGCCAGCCATTCGTCCACCACCAAGTGGTCCACGTTCACGCTGGCCGTAACGCCGCTTTCGGGCAGAGCGGGCAGGTGTTCGGGCAACACGCCCAAGCCCAGCCGCCCGCGCAGAACGCGGGGCGTGTCGGTGCTCAAGTCGCGCACGTACATCAGCCGCGCCGTGTCACCCAAAGCCAGTTCGATGTCGTCTTGCGGCCCGGAGACGGTCTGTTTCGAGCGGATCTGCAGAGTCAAGGGTTTTTCGGTAGGGGCGGGTTTGCCCAGGGGGGCTGGCAGCTGCAAGCCCAGGCCAGTCAGGCGGCTGTGCACGGTCAACTCGGGCTGACCTTGGTGCCAGGCAAGTCGGGCCGTGTAGTCGGTGGCGCCACTGGCGTGTTGGGCCAGCAGGTTCAGCGGGGCAATGTCGTGTGCCGACTGCAGGCCCACCGCGCTCACGCGGCCTTGGGCCTTGAAGGCTATTTGCGCGGTCTTTGGGGTTACGGCTTGGTTGTCCGGGCCGGGTACTTGCATGCCGCCGTCGACCACGGCTGGCCCGCCCAACAAGGTGGCCTGTAGCTGGTGAACCTCAAAACCACGTTCGTGGAACTGCAGCGTCCCGCGCAGCTTGTTCAGCCAAGGTGTGCCAGGCAACATGCGCAGGTTGTTGCCATCGAATTGCACGCTGCCTTGAACGCGCGTGCTGGTCAGATCCAGCAGGGGCAGTTGCAAGGCAAAGCGGGTGAGCAAGGGGCCGCTGCCCTGGGCGGGCTGCAGCGCACCTGAAAGCAGCGCATTCAGTGGCGACTGCCTAACCCAGTCCAGCAGCAGCGGGGCATCGGCCAGGCTTTGGGCCTGTACACGCAGCACCGGTTGGTGCGTCATGTCGGCGATGCCCACCGTCGCGGCCTTGAGTGCAATGGCTTGCGCGCCCTGGCCTACCTCGGCGCTGGCCCCGTTCAGCTGCATGCCCAGGCGGTCAAAAGTCAGTTGGCCTTGCAGGGCGCGCAGTCGCGGCCAAGGCACTTCACCGGGGGTCATCACGGAGGCTGGCACCATGTCGAGAACGATGTCTTTCAATTCGCCCGCAAACAGGAATGTGCCTTCTTCGGGTTTGGCAAACGGCAGTTTGTTCAGATCGCCCCGGATTTTTACTTTCACATCTTCGTAGCGGCCTTGCACCAGCGCATCGCGCAGGTAGTGGCGCACTTCAGTCGGTAAATTCAGCGGCAGGTAGCGATGCACGGCGGCGGCTTGAGCGCGATGAATTCGCCCTTGCAAGTTCAGCAGGCCGGGACCTTGGCCTTGGATGCCGGGTTGCCACTGGCCTTGCCATTGGCCTTGCAGGTCGGCGTTGGCAAGGCTCAATGACCACTGCGGCACATGCCAGCCTGCGGTAGTGTCTGCTGCGCGCGCCCAGCTTACGCTGGCCTGCATGTGGTGCAAGGGAACCTGCGCTGGCTCCAGCAGACCAGGCAACCACAGAGCGCTGCCCTTGCCTGTTTGCAAATCCAGTCGGCCCCCTTTGGTGTTCAGCGTCAGTGTCAATTGGCCGCCGCGCACACCGGGCACGTCTGCACCGGGCAGCGTGCCCCAGGCGGCCACTACGTCAGAGCCGGGCTGCCAGCTCAGATCTTCCACCTTGGCCTGTGCTTCCTGGATGTCGGGGTGTGTCCAATCGCCAAGCCAGCGCAGTTGCAAGGACGTGATCCGGCCCAGCACATCGCGCGCCTGCAAAGCGGCGTGCAGCCGAGGAGGTAATGCCGTGTCCACAGGCAGGCGCAAAGCCAGTGCCCGCAGCGCCTGTAAGTCCATCTGGGCCGCTTGCAAGTGCCCGCTGGCCTGGCGGGTGCCCTGGGCGTGTGTGTAGTCCAGCAACAAGCGGCCCCCGGGCAAATTCAGTCCTTGTTCGCCCGTGATGCGCAGTTCCTGGGTTTCGGCCACAAAGCCTTCGGCACGCACTTGCAGGGCCAGCCGACCTGACAGGCTTTGCAAGGCCAGGGGTGGCTGGTTGGGGCTGAGCTGGATCTGAAGGTTTGTAAGGTTCACATCGGCCAGACCGTCGCGCCAATGGCCTTGTTGCACGCTGGCCCAAAGGTGCACACGTCCTTGGCCTAGCAAGTGACCGCGCTCAAGTGGAAAGATAGCCGGCATCGGCAGACCCTGGGTTAACCAGGGTGCCATGTTCAGCTGCGGAAAGTGGGCAAAGGTCTGACCCGACCAATCGGACAGCCGCCCAGGGTGCATGGACAGCAGGCCGCGCTTGAACTGGCCCATCAGTACAAAGCGCTCACCCCAGCCGGTCGGTGGCGTGGCGTCCAATCGCAGTGCATGTTGCCGGGCCGTGTTGCGGATCACCAAGTCCACGTCGGTCAGGGTCAAAGGCTCGGGGCCTGAGCTGGCATGTCCTGGCGAGGTCTTCAGGCCGCTGCCCGGTCCATGCCAGTGAACCCGAGCACCCCGCACCACGACTTCGCGTTGGCGCAGCACCCAGTCGACCGCGGGCGAGTCTTCGCTGGAGGGGGCCCAGCCAATTCCGGCGATCAGCCACTGGCCATCGGCGGTCAGGCGCAGCGTCATCTCGGGCGCATCCAGCACCAGTTGCTCCAGCTGCCCTAGCGCTGCAGAGCGCAGGCTGAGCGTCACCAGCACCTTGGGCAGGCGCAGCCCGATTCGGCCTTGGTCGTCCAGCAGCTCGATGTCGCTTAGCTCAAAAGAGGGTACCCAGCCGGTGCTTTGCGCCGACACGCCGCCGATGCGCACCGGTACACCCAGCGATTGGCGGGCAAGGCTTTCAAGCGCAGGGCGAAACTCGGCGATTCGCGGCACAATCCAAAAATGGAGCGTCGCCCAGGCCAGGCCCAACACCAGCCCGGCGACCAGCAGCCCCCATAAAAAAAGCCGAACAGCCCGCACCAGCCAAGGGCTTGGCAGGGCTTCGGAGGGGGGCCAAATGGGTGAAGACGACACAAACGCATGAATTAGAAAGTCAGCAGGAATTATGACCCGCAGCCCGTCCTTAGACGACCATTCTGAGCTCACCCCCCCGATTGTTTCGCCTTCCGGTATGCACTGTTCTGTGGATTTGCCGTTTGACCTGCCACTTTATTCGCGCTTTTTGCAGCGCCTGCACCGCCGCTACGCCGATGAATTGCCGCTGCTGCCGCCCGGGGCCCCCACCCGAGACAGACTGAATGCGGCCTATGCCGCCTTGCAAGCCCAAGGCCTGGACACCAGTGCGGCCTTGCGCGTGTTGCGCCAACTCACACTCGAGCGCTTGGCCCAGCTGGACTGCACTGGGCAGGCCGATCTGGCCGCCGTCACGCACGGCATGACCTGGCTGGCCGAGGTCACGCTCGACATTGCCTGGCAGCAAGTCATGGCCGACCTGGACGCCTTGCACGGCGCACCCACCAAAGCCGACGCTCAGCGTGCCGAGATGTGGATCGTGGGCATGGGCAAGCTGGGCGCTCGCGAGCTGAACGTGTCGAGCGACATCGATTTGATTTATGTCTACGACGAAGACGGCCAGACGCTGGGCAACAGCGAAGGCCGCAACAAAGTTTCCTGCCAGGAATACTTCACCCGCGCCGTCAAGCGCATGTATGCCCTGATTGGTGACACCACCGAACACGGCTTTGTGTTCCGGGTCGATTTGGCCCTGCGTCCCAACGGCAACTCTGGGCCCAGCGTCGTTTCGCTCGACGCGTTGGAAGAATACTTGCTGGTGCAAGGCCGCGAGTGGGAGCGCTTTGCTTGGATGAAAAGCCGTGTGGTCGCGCCCCGCAGTGCCATGGTCAACGGCTCGGCCCAGGCGTTGCGGGCGGTTGTGCTGCCTTTTGTGTTTCGCCGATATCTGGACTACAACGTCTTCGAGTCGCTGCGCACGCTGCACCAGCAAATCCGTGACCATGCGGCCAAACGCAGTGCCGGCCACCCCGAACGGGCCAATGATGTGAAGCTGTCACGCGGCGGCATCCGGGAGATCGAATTCACCGTTCAGCTTCTGCAAGTGGTGCGCGGTGGGCAGTTCCCTGAAATGCGCACCCGCCCTACCTTGGACGCGTTGCAGCGTGTGGCCAAAGCCGGGCTCATGCCGCAGGCCACGGCCGACGCCCTGAGCGCGGCTTATGTGTTTTTGCGCCAAGTAGAGCACCGCATTCAGTATCTGGACGACCAGCAAACCCATGTGCTGCCGACCCGCGACGATGACCTGGCCTGGATTGCCCAGACGCTGGGGCATGCCAGTACCTGCGAATTTTTAAGCGCTCTGGATGGTCATCGCGAAGTGGTGGCGCAAGAGTTTGATACCTTGTTGGGCGGCGACCGCGATTGCAAAACATGCAACGGTAAAAATGGCAAGAGTGGCAACGGCCGTGAACACGCAGAGCTTGAATCTGTGCTCATCGATTTCAAGGGTCCGGCGCGCAACCGTCTGGCGCAGTGGGTGGACAGTCCTCGTGTACTGGCTTTGCGAGAAGACGCCCGAGGTCGACTGACGCGTTTGCTGCAGCGCACCGCGCAATGGCTGGGCGAGGGCCGCATCAGCGAAGTGGCCGTGCTGCGCATGGCCGATTGGATTGAACCTTTGCTGCGCCGCGAAAGCTATTTGGCCCTGATGCTGGAGCGCCCCTCGGTTTACGAGCGCCTGCTGCGTCTTCTGGGTGCTGCCAAGTGGCCTGCGCGGTATTTGTTGCAGCACCCGGGCGTGATCGACGAGCTGGCGGGAGGGAACTTATTTGATGCCCGCTTTGACCCCGCCGAGTTTGAGGCTGAGCTGCAAGCGCGAAGGGCCGCCCTGCAGCGCACGGGCGAAGACGACGAAGAAAGCTTGATGAACCTGCTGCGCCGCGCCCACCACGCCGAGCAGTTCCGAACCTTGGCCCGCGATGTGGAAGGCGTGCTCACGGTAGAGCAAGTGGCCGACGACCTGAGCGCACTGGCCGACGCTGTGCTGCGCGTGACGGCCCGCTGGTGCTGGGACCGTCTGAAAAACCGTCACCGCGACGAACCGGCGATTGCCATCATCGGTTACGGCAAATTGGGCGGTAAAGAGTTGGGCTACGGCAGCGACCTGGACATCGTGTTTGTTTACGACGACGAAGAAGAACGCGCCCAGGAAATCTATGCCGCTTATGTGCGCAAAATGATCAACTGGATGACGGTCAAAACCGCCGAGGGTGATCTGTACGAAATCGACACCGCCTTGCGTCCCAACGGCAACTCGGGCCTGCTCGTCACCCGTTTTGAAGCTTACGCCGACTACCAGCAACAACGCGGCAGCAACACCGCCTGGACCTGGGAGCACCAGGCCATGACCCGAGCCCGCTTTGTCATGGGCCTGCCCAGTTTGGCGCCGCGTTTCGATGCCGTGCGCCACGCCGTCATCAGCGCCCCACGCGACGCCGCCAGCCTGAAGTCCGAAATTGTGGCCATGCGCGAACGCGTGCGCCAAGGCCACCCCGTCAAGGCTGACCACTTCGACGTCAAACACAGCCCCGGGGGCATGGTGGACGCCGAGTTTGCGGTGCAATATTTGGTGCTGCTGCACACCGGCGCGCACCCTCAGCTGGCCGACAACGTGGGCAACATCGCCTTGCTCCAACGCGCCGAAAAAGCAGGTCTGCTCCCCCTGGGCATTGGCCAAGCCGCCGCCAGCGCATACCGTGAAATGCGTCGCCTGCAACACCGGGCTCGCTTGAATGAAGAGCCTACCGACGTGCCAATGGCCATGCTGGCCGCCGAGCGCGAGGCGGTGTTGGCGGTGTGGCGCCATGTGATGGGGTAAGGCGGCCTTCGCTTCGCCTAACGAAGGAAGGCCACGCGTTCCCCGTTGACGGTCTATGTCGCCGAAGCCGACGTCGATCTGTCAAGGCGCATCACCCGTTTTGCGGGCCTTCAAACTACTGCCAGTGGGTGAATGCGCGCAAAGTCATGGGTGCAAGCTTATTTTGAATACTTTTTGCACAATAAATCTCAGTTAGTGCCAAAATGGTTTCCTTTTTCAGGCGCATTCAGCGAGAAGGGAAATTCGACATGAACCAAGATCAGCACCAACGCCAATGTCTCGTCCGATTGCCTGTCTTTTTGTTCGGGTTTTTTCCACTGGTGGCTGCGCTGGCTCAGACCGCTGAACAGCCTGGAGCGATGTATCCAGCCATTGAGGTCAAAGATACGGCGTTGCAATATCGGCAGTTCGAGAAGGTCGAGATCACAGGCTCGTCAATTGTGCGCAAGCAACAAACGCAAGCCTTGCCAGTTCAAGTGATTACGCGGTCTGATATCAAGAACAGCGGAGTGAAGGGCGTACCCGAACTGATCCAAAATTTACCGGTGATGTTTGGCTTTTCAGAGCCAGGCCAATTGGGCCTCGCCAGAGCGGGCTTTTCATCGTCTGCTATTCATGGCATGGCGGCCAGGACATTGGTGCTGATCAACGGGAAACGACAAGCCATTTATGGGCGACAAAATATAAGTGGCGAAGACCGGTCTATCGTGGACTTGGATATGTTGCCCTTGGGTGCTGTCGAACGTGTTGAGATACTGACCGATGGCGCATCGTCCTTGTATGGAACCGATGCGATTGCTGGGGTGGTTAACATCATCACACGCAATGAGCGACAGGGTATTGAAGTCTCAACGAATGTGCGCCTGCCTGATGGCATGAAAGGTCAATCTAAAGCCATGGAGTTGTCGTGGGGCCAAGGGTCTTTGAATCGTGATGGCTACAGTTGGTTTGCAAGCCTCGGGGTCGAGAATCAGGCGCAATTGATGGGCGCTGATCGGCCTTATGTCAGTGAAGGGCGACAATATTTTGGACACCAAGGCCGATCGTATTTTGTAGACGGCAGCTCATTGACGGCGTTTCAATCTGGCTCACCAACGTTGGGGGCCGGGTTGGGCAGCACCTATGGCGGACGTTTGTGGAATGCCCAGTATCAAGATGGTCGCTGTCCTGATCGCCAAGTTCCTGCAGTCGGACAGCCAGCCTGTCTATATAACCCATATCCTGAGTTTGGCTTATACCCACAAACGGACTCAAAGCGCTTTTACGGCAAAGGATCTTATTATGTTGACGCCTCTAGGGTGGTTTATGCAGAACTTGCTTACAGTGAAAAGAGCCAATATAAAAATTATTCGATGTGGCAAACGTCTTATGGTGTGATTGGTTCATCACCATCCAGTCCTGGATATGCGCTCGCAACGGCCAATGGGTTTGTACCTGGGCAAACTTATCTAATGTATCGCCCAACCGAGTTGGGCACAAGGGCTCGACAATATGACGATAACAATCAACGAGTTGCAGTGGGCATTAAAGGCGAAATCAATGAGTGGAACTACAACGCCAGTTTGTATCAGGCAGAAAGTGAATCATCATTAAGCATTGATTATGCTGTGTATGGAAATTCAGGCATTTTGACAAATGATTCAAGATTCTCATCTGTGTATTCATCCAACCCTGCAACACAAGATTTATATAACATCTTTATATCGAGAAAAAAATACCAAAAAATAGAGAATGGCAGGGCGCAGATCCAAGCCTTGGACTTTAGCGCATCAAAAACCCTGTTCGAAATTGATGGAGATCCAGTATTACTTGGAACAGGGTTTGAATGGCGTCGTCAGCGAGACCGGTTTGAAGGGAACTATGTAGGCACGTTAGGTGGTCAGCCAGATTTTGACGCACAAAGGCATGTTTTCGCCCAATACATTGAAGTGCAATGGCCGGTTGCTCCAAAGTTTGAAGTCATCACGGCGTTGAGAAACGATCATTACAGTGATTTCGGTAACACAACCCATGGAAAAATATCCACCAAATGGCTTGTAAATGATGCGTGGATGTTGCGAGGTTCTTGGGGTACAGGGTTTCGAGCACCCACCGTGGCACAGATTCAAAAAACAGAAATATTCCCCACATCTTTCCTGAGCATGTCTTGTAATGCGCAATTGTCGCAGTTGGCAGCTCAACTCAGTCCCCAGGCAAAGTGTGCCAATGATGGAAGAATTCCAATTTTTACGACAGGATCTGATGGATTGAAACCGGAGTTGTCTACCCAATTTAATTGGGGATTTCAATTCAAACCATCGGCTCAACACGTTTGGTCATTGGATTATTGGCGTGTAAATATGAAAAATACCTTGCGCCAGTATCCAGCTGCATTGGTTATGAGCGATCCATTAAAATATTCGCAATACTTTGTATTGGACGGGAATAATAATTTATCAATCAATCTCCCAACTGTGAATCTGGGGAGTTCTTCAATAGCTGGTATTGATTTTTCCTGGGCTTACCGTCAACCCACAGAATGGGGACGATTTCACACGCAAGTACAAGGAACTCGATTTTTGAAGTCAGCGCAAATGATCACGCCTGAAGCAGGGCAAACCTCAGATCTTGGTGCATATTCAACAGACAGCGCCAGCGTGACCCCCGTAATGCGAACGCAATGGACTTTGGGTTTGCTCAGCGGTGACTGGGGTTCCCAAGTGACCGTTAATCACGTGACTGGATATAAAGATGACGATATCGATGCAAGAGATGCTCTGACACTTGAACCAGTGACGGTGAAAGGACGACGTGTACCCGCATTCTGGACATTGGATTGGAACACCACCTATCAAGTAGCACCCAAAATGGTCATGGAGGCCAAAGTCATGAATTTGCTAAATAAACGGGCACCTTTGTCATTTGTCCAAAGGTCAAGCGTCCTGAATTCTTTCAATACCACGTACAGCAATTTCTGGGGCCGTGTGGTTCAGCTGAGTCTTCATCTGAAGTTCTGAAAGAGGGTGTACGGAGTATGGTGTAAAGGGTGTTGTGAGCAGTGCTTGGACACCCTCGTAAGCCATGAATTGATCGACCCGCTGCCCTCGATGGACTTGGTGTTGCACTTCTCTTTTGAATCCGCCAGATCAAAAACTTGGGTCACAGACCATTAACAGGCTGCTGAAATAGTCGCCCCTGCAAAACCCCTGCAGCCCGCATGAATGCTAGTGATCTGGGGTGAATCCGGATGGTCAGAACTCTCAAATAGATATTCAATGGAGCCTGTTTTCTGGGAGTTTTTGAAAGCAGCGCCATGACCGATGACTTTTTCCGTAATCGCTTGGATCAGATGATCGATTTGCGCCACCCACTGGCGGTGCTCGCCAACCGCATGCCTTGGCAAGAAATCGAGGCTTCCCTCGCTCAACGCTGGGCTCGCCAGGTCAAGGCGGGCAAGAAGATCCAGGATCTGGACTTGTTTGGCCCGGTCTCGGCCGTTGCCGGTGGCGGCGTCTCCAACGCTGGCCGTCCGCGTCTGCCCACCCGTTTGATGGTGGCCCTGCTGTACCTCAAGCATGCGTTCAACGAGAGTGACGAAGACGTCATTCAGCGCTGGGGTGAGACCCCCACCTGGCAATACTTTTCTGGCAACGAGTATTTTGAACACCAGTGGCCGTGCGACCCCACCCAACTGGGGCGCTTCCGTAAAGCTTTGGGCGAAGAAGGCGTGGAAGAACTGCTCGCCCGCACCATGGAAGTGGCGGTCACGCTCAAGCTGATCGCCAAGAAAGAATTGACCCGCGTGATCGTGGACTCCACGGTACAAGAGAAAGCCGTGGCGTACCCCACCGACAGCAAGCCGCTGGAGACGGCCCGCTCCAAAGTGGTTGAGGAGGCCAAAGCCCATGGCATCGAGCTCAAGCAAACCTACGCCAAAGAAGGCCAATTGCTGGGCTACAAGGTTGGCCGTTACGCCCATGCCCGCCAGTTCAAGCGCATGCGCAAAATGATCAAACGCCAACGCACCATCGTTGGCAGGCTGCAGCGCGAGGTCGCTCGCAAGATGACCACGCTCAGCCAAGCCGTGCAGGAAACCTTGGGCCAGACCTTGGACAAAGCCAAACGCCTGATCACTCAGACCGGCAGCCGCAAAGCGGTGGACAACCGCGCCAAGCTCTACAGCTGGCATGCGCCAGAAGTCGAGTGCATCAGCAAGGGCAAGAGCCGTAACCCGTACGAGTTCGGCGTCAAGGTCGGCTTGGCCATGACACTCAAGGGCAATTTGATCGTGGGAGCCAGGAGCTTTCGAGGAAACCCGTATGACGGGCACACGATGCACGAGCAAATTGAGCAAAGCGCCATCCTGATGCAAGGCTTGGGCATCAAGCCCGAGGTGGTTTATGCCGACTTGGGTTACCGGGGTGTGGACAAGGACAACCCCCAGATCGAGATCAAACACCGTGGCAAAGATAAGCGGCTGACCGATGAAGAACGCAGGTGGCTCAAACGGCGCCAAGCCATCGAGCCGATCATCGGGCACCTGAAAGCAGACCACCGAATGGACCGCTGCCACCTCAAGGGATCAGAAGGGGATGCGCTGCATGCGGTGCTGTGCGCAGCGGGCTACAACATCCGTTGGCTGCTGCGGATGATCATCAAAAAGGGCCTGGGCCTTTTGTTGTGCCTGTTGCAGGCATGCGGTTTGGCGGGAATGTTGGAGAAATTGACAGAAATCTTTGGCTGCGATCGCCTGCAAAACTCAGATCAGCGATGGGTGCTGGCTTGAAATGAATTTTGCAGGGGCGACTCGGTAAAGGTGTCTGCGCAGCGCATGTCAAACTGTTTTTTGTGATGCCTGAATTCTCGAACGCACAGCTGAATTGACGCTTTCAGCGTGTCAGTATTTCAGCAGCCTGTTAGAACTTGTATTCGGCTTTGAGCTTGAGGGTGCGGCCGTAGTAGTTGGCGTAGCGGGTGTCCACACCTTGCATGACACCTGAAGTGAGCAGGCGCAATGGCGGCTCTTTGTCGATCAAATTGGTCACCAAGACGCTCAGTGTGAAATGGCTATTGATTTTCCAGCGTCCGCCCAGGTCCAAGGTCGAATAAGCGGGAACTTTGTTGACATAAGGAATGGTTTCATGATCGGCTGTGGCAAGTGTTGTTGATTCGGTATTGCCAGAACGGTAGTTGATTGTTGCTTGTGCACTCCAGTCGCCTTGGTCGAGCGCCATGCGCATGGACAATTGATTGCGCGGCGTGACCGAATAAGACAGTCGACTGAATTGCCCTAAGTCGGACAGCCAAGGGCTGTTGTCCGAAAATTGTCGTTCAGATTGAAGAAAGTGGGTGCCCTTGAGGCTCCAGCGAAAGACGCCCCAGTCGGTGGGCATGCGCCATTGCACGTCGTAGTCGATGCCACGTGAGTGAGCGCGCCCCAGATTGACGTTGGGCGACAGGATGACTGGCATCTCGTCTTTGGTGATCAGGTATTGCTTGCGTAAATTGGCATCCAGCAAAATTTGCTCGGCAGGTAAATTGCCGAAAGTGTCCTGGATGTGCAGTTGCCACCAGTCCAGACCCCATGACCATTGTTTGGACGGCTCAAATCTGAAGCCCACATTGGTTTGTGTAGACTTTTCGGGTTGCAAATGCGGATTGCCCTGGAAATAGACGGGAATCCATTGACCATTTTCATTGATGGCTGTTTTGAAGAAGCTTTCTTCGACCATTTGACCCAAGGTGGGAGCGCGAAAGCCATTGCCCATGGAGCCTCTGAAAAAGAGGGTGTCCGCGGCCTTCCATTTCCACCCCAACTTGCTGGTCGTCACACCCCCAAAATCAGAGTATTGGTCTCGCCGCACTGAAAAGCTGGCCTCCAATGACGCAGTCAAGGGTGATTGAAGCTCTGCAAAGACAGCCGTGTTGTGTCGTTTTCCTGAAAAACTCCAAGAGTCTGGCGTGACGGGTCGATCCGCAAAGCGGAGGTTTTCTGTTCGAGCGGTGAGACCCAAACCCAATGATGCAGGACCGTTGTCGGTATCAAAAATTTCTTTAGACGCCAGCGTGTCCAAAGAGGTCAATGTGGTCTGGCCCAGGCTCCCGTATAGGCTAGGTTGGGTGGGGCTTTTCAGTGCATCGAACTTGGCCAAAGTCTGTGCGCTGTATTGCTTGGGATCTTGCAAAATTTCTTCCGGTGTCAATGGGAAACCGTAGAACGTGGCAGAACCGTCTTCCGCCATGCGAGCGAAGTTTATATGCTCGACCTGATGTCGACCTCGTGAAAGGGACGACGTGATGCTCCAGTCATTCCAATCCCCACGGACACCGATCACGCCTTGGTGCATTTTGTTTTGGTAGCGCTGCCTTCCCAGGCCCAGTGGTTCTGCGGTCATGAGCGCCGCGCTCCCATCGGGCAAGAGGCTCATGAATTCTGTGTAGCCGTAGGAGACACTATCTTGTGTGTATTGCCCCCCCAATATTTCGGCAAACCCAATCCAATGGGGGCTGATGAATTTTTCGCCTTTCAAATAGATTTGCTTTTTATCGGTTGCAGGGTAAAGCGTTAAGTGTGATTGGATGTTGTTGTAGCAATGGGTTTGCGCCGATCCGGCCAGTGTGTAGGAGCCGGGATGGCAGTGGCCATATTGATCCAGATAGGTGTTGTGTATTCCGCTGTCCGTGCTCCGGTTGTAACCCGGTGCGCCGTAAGGCGTGTAGAGCTGGTTGGAGTCGATGGTGTCGAAATACGCTTGACCATTGACCGTGAAACGATGAAGGCTGTCTTTGCTGACGCGACGGTCGCCAGCCAAAAGGGCCCCTTGGCGCTCGGCATTGAAGTGCGCTTGAAGGCTGTAACCATCTTGCTCTGTTTTGCCTCGACCCCAAGAAAGACTGAATTGCTGACCGTTGGCGACACCACCTCGGGGTGCGGTGTGCTGTGCTGAAACTTGAACACCTTGCACACGATTTTTGGTGATGATGTTGACCACACCAGCAACTGCATCAGAGCCATAGCGACTGGACGATCCATCCGTCAGAATCTCGACCCGATCAATGGCCATCAAGGGCACGATATTGAGATCAACAATGGCGCGTTCACCACTGATGGTTTGGCTGCCGTAAAACGGAAGTCTGCGCCCATTGAGCAGCACCAGTGTGCCACTTTGGTTGCCATGAATGGCCGCAGCTTCAGGGCCACCGGCGACTGAGCCTGTCATGGTGCCTTGTTCTTGGAAGTTCAGCATCACGGGTAGTTGGTGCAACAACTCGGCCAGGTTGCTGGCACCACTGCGTTCGATGTCACGCCGCCCGAGCACTTGCAAGGGCAGTGCTTGCTTGGCTTCTTTTGCCAAGATGGCCGAGCCTGTGATTTCCACCTTTTCAAATTGCCGGTATTCCAGTGGGGCGTCCTTGACGTCTACTGTTGGGTATTTTTGCTCGGGGATCGCGGTATTGGCGTGTGCCGGCAAGAGGGAGGCGGCCGAGTACGCGGCGACGCAGCCCCAATGAATGAACTTGTTCATGGTGTCCTCCCAGACCCGTTATGCGCCTCTGTATTGAGCGTTTTGTGCACTCAAATGCATAATTTTGTAGTGTTAAATTAAATCACAAATGAATATTGTGTGGATTAAAGTACTCATTTTATGCTTCGATTTGCTAAGTGCAGTTTGTGCGCCAGTGATTGAACGGCTCAGTAAACTCAAGGGCAATCTCTGAAAGTGAACACGATGAAAACCCCGACTTGGATACCGGCCACCTTGGCCTTGGTTTTGGCGATGCCCTTGTGGGCCGCAGAAGAAAAGAAAGGCCCAGCAGCCGCCAAACCCAGTCTCACCGTCACCACCGCACAACCCGTCAAGGCGGAATGGGCGCAGAAAATCTCTGCCAGCGGTTCGTTGGCCGCTTGGCAAGAGGCCATCATCGGCGCAGAGGCCAATGGCCTGAAAATTACCGACGTTCGCGTGAATGTGGGTGACCGGGTGCAGCGAGGCGATGTGCTGGCGGTTTTGCAGGCCGACAGCTTGCGGGCCGAGCTGGCGCAGGCCGAGGGCACGCTCGCCGAAGCTGCGGCCAGCGCCCAAGAAGCCAAGGCCCAGGCTGATCGCGCCCGCAGCCTGCAGCAGCAAGGCTTTTTCAGCGCGGCGCAATTGAGCCAAGCGCTGGCCGCCGAGGCTTCAGCTGTGGCCCGCGTGCAGTCCGCCCGCGCTCTGGTGCAGCTGCAAACCGTGCGCCTGTCTCAAACCCAGGTGCGTGCACCCGATGCGGGTGTGATCTCGGCCCGGCAAGCCACCGTGGGCAGCGTGGTGAGCGCGGGCATCGAGTTGTTTCGCTTGATTCGTCAGGGCCGCATCGAGTGGCGGGCTGAAGTGACCGCCGCCGAGATTGGCCGCATCCAGGTGGGCGCGCCTGTCATGATCAAGGCCGCGAGTGGCCAGCAGCTGCAAGGCAAGGTGCGCATGGTCGCGCCCTCGGTGGACGCACAAACCCGCAACGCCATCGTGTACGTGGATTTGCCCGCCGCTACCGGCAGCGCCCGTGCGGGCATGTACGCCCAAGGCGAGATCGCGTTGGGCCAAAGCCAGGCGCTCACCGTGCCCCAAAGCGCCGTGGTGGTGCGTGATGGCTTCAGCTACGTTTACACCGTCGGTGCCGACCAAAAGGTCAGCCAGCTCAAGGTGCAAACTGGACGCCAAAGTGGCGACCGTGTCGAGGTGACCAGCGGCCTGAAAGCCGATGCCCGCGTGGTGGCCAGTGGCGGTGCCTTCTTGAACCACGGCGACACGGTGCGAGTGGTCGACGGGCCTGCCGCTCAAGCTGCTCCCGCCACCAAATAAAGGGACGCCATGCTCAACGTCTCCTCTTGGTCGATCCGCAACCCGATTCCGGCCGTCATGCTGTTTGTGCTGCTGACGGTGGCAGGCTTCATCGCCTTTGGTTCGATGAAGGTGCAAAACTTTCCGGATCTGGACGTGCCCACCATCAGCGTCACAGCCAGCTTGCCCGGCGCTTCCCCCTCGCAGCTTGAAACCGATGTGGCCCGCAAGCTCGAAAACGCGCTGGCCCCGCTGCAGGGCCTGAAGCACATCACCACCAAAGTGCAAGACGGTGTGGTGTCGATCACCGCCGAGTTCCGCATGGAAAAACCCAGCCAAGAAGCGGTGGACGATGTGCGCTCGGCCATTCAGGGGGTGCGCGCTGACTTGCCCGGCGACCTGCGTGACCCGGTGGTGCAAAAGCTCAACCTGGCCGGCTCGCCTGTGCTGGCTTACACCGTGCGCTCGTCGCGCATGGACGACGAGGCGCTGTCGTGGTTGGTGGACAAAGACATCACCCGCAAGCTCTTGTCGCTGCGCGGTGTGGGGGCCGTCAACCGCGTGGGCGGTGTGACGCGTGAGGTGCGCGTGGCGCTGGATGTGAACCGCCTCCAGTCGCTGGGCATCACGGCGGCCGAGGTGTCGCGCCAGCTCCAGCAGGTGCAGCGCGAAGGCTCGGGCGGGCGTATGGACATCGGTGCGGGCGAACAACCCGTGCGCACCCTGGCCACCGTCAAGACAGCGCAAGAAGTGGGGCAGATCGAGTTGTCCACCTCGCGTGGCGGGCGTGTGCGGCTGGACCAAGTGGCCACGGTGAGCGACACACTGGCCGATGCCCGTTCGGCCGCCACCCTGGACGGTGTGCCTGTGGTGGGTTTTGAGGTGGTGCGCAGCAAAGGCGAAAGCGAGGTGGCCGTGGGCCGCTTGGTGCGTCAGGCGCTGGCCGATTACCGCGTGCAAAACCCGGACATCGCCATCACCGAATCCTTCGACTTTGTGACCCCGGTGGAAGAGGAATACAGCGGCTCTTTGGTGCTGCTGTACGAAGGCGCCATATTGGCGGTGTTGGTGGTGTGGCTGTTTTTGCGCGATTGGCGGGCCACCTTCGTGTCGGCGGTGGCGCTGCCGCTGTCGGTCATTCCGGCGTTCATTGGCATGGCTTACTTGGGTTTTTCCATCAACGTGGTGACTTTGCTGGCGCTGTCGTTGGTGATTGGCGTGCTGGTGGACGACGCGATTGTGGAGGTGGAAAACATCGTGCGCCACTTGCGCATGGGCAAGTCGCCCTACCAGGCGGCCATGGAAGCGGCCGATGAGATTGGCCTGGCCGTGATTGCGACCACCTTCACCCTGATCGCGGTGTTTTTGCCCACGGCTTTCATGAGCGGCATTCCCGGCAAGTTCTTCAAGCAGTTTGGCTGGACGGCGTCGCTCGCGGTGTTTGCCTCGCTGGTGGTGGCACGGGTGCTCACGCCCATGATGGCGGCGTATATTTTGAAGCCCATCGTCACGGCCGCGCACGAACCCGGCTGGCTCAAGCGCTACATGGTCTGGGCCACTTGGTGCATGAAGCACCGTTTGGTCACCATGGTCTTGGCCACCTTGTTTTTCATCGGCTCCATCATGTTGGTGCCTTTGCTGCCCAAGGGCTTCATCCCACCGGACGACAACTCACAAACCCAGGTGTATGTGGAGCTGCCCCCCGGTTCGACTTTGGCGCAAACCCAGGCCAGTGCCGAACACGCCCGCAAGCTCTTGATGACGGTGAACGATGTGAAAAGCGTTTACACCACGATTGGCGGCGGCAGCGCGGGCTCTGACCCGTTTGCCGGTGGTGGCGCGGCCGAAGTGCGCAAGGCCACACTCACCATCCAGCTGACCGAACGCGGCCAGCGCCCACGCAAACAAGCCATTGAAAACGACATCCGCACTGCACTGCAGCAATTGCCCGGCGTGCGCAGCAAGGTGGGCTTGGGCGGCTCGGGTGAGAAATACGTGCTGGTGCTCACCGGCGAAGACCCGCAGGCTCTGCAAACCGCCGCCATGGCCGTGGAGCGCGACCTGCGCACTATTTCGGGCCTGGGGTCGATTGCGTCCACGGCCAGCCTGGTGCGCCCAGAAATTGCGGTGCGCCCCGACTTTGCCAAAGCCGCCGATTTGGGCGTGACCAGCGCCGCCATCAGCGACACCTTGCGCGTGGCCACGCTGGGTGATTACGACCAGGCTTTGGCCAAGCTCAATTTGTCAGAGCGCCAAGTGCCCATCGTCGTGAAACTGGGTGACGAGTCGAGGCATGACCTGAGAACACTCGAGCGCCTGATGGTGCCCGGCAGCCGTGGCCCTGTCATGCTGGGCCAAGTGGCCAGCATCGAGGTGGCGGGCGGGCCTGCGGTGATCGACCGCTACGACCGTCAGCGCAACATCAACTTCGAGATCGAGCTGTCGGGCATGCCACTGGGCGACGTGACTGCGGCGGTGCAACAACTGCCCGCCTTGCAAAGCTTGCCGCCGGGCGTGAAGGTCGTTGAGGTGGGCGACGCCGAAGTCATGGGCGAGCTCTTTGCCAGCTTTGGTCTGGCCATGATGATTGGCGTGTTGTGCATCTACATCGTGTTGGTGTTGTTGTTCAAAGGCTTCTTGCACCCCATCACCATTTTGGCGGCGTTGCCACTGTCATTGGGCGGCGCGTTTGTGGGCCTGCTGATCGCGCAAAAGAGCTTCTCCATGCCCTCGCTCATTGGCCTGATCATGCTCATGGGCATCGCCACCAAAAACTCGATCTTGCTGGTGGAGTACGCGATTGAAGCGGGGCGCGGCAAACCCGCCGATGGCGATCACCCTGCTGTGCCGCCCATGAGCCGCTGGGACGCGATGCTGGACGCTTGCCACAAGCGGGCACGCCCCATCGTCATGACCACCATCGCCATGGGCGCAGGCATGCTGCCGATTGCGGTGGGCTGGGGCGCGGCCGATGCGAGTTTCCGCTCGCCCATGGCCATTGCCGTGATCGGCGGCTTGCTCACCAGCACGGTGCTGAGCTTGCTGGTGGTGCCGGTGGTCTTCACCTACCTCGACGATTTGGGCCAGTGGTCGGGGCGGTTGTGGGGGCGCTTGACGCGGCGACGGTGAACGGGTAACCCTGCCAACCATCGCCTCTTAAAGGGCGTGTATTAAAAAGTTGAAAGGCCGCATATAGCGGCCTTTCCATTTGGTGCATCTTTCTGCTTGTTAGCGTTCAGAGCGCATTTCCCAATCGTCGAAATGTGAAGTGAATATAGCACAATGGTATTCATTCAAAAGTTCGTAATGACAGGAAATACCATGCCCCAAATGCGCTACCGATTGGCCCTCGATCTGGGCTCCACTTCTTTGGGCTGGGCCATGGTCCGACTCAACCTGCAAAACGAACCTTGCGCCGTGATCAAGGCCGGGGTTCGGATTTTCAGCGACGGACGTCACCCCAAAGACGGCTCATCCTTGGCCGTCAGCCGCCGCGAAGCGCGTGCCATGCGCCGCCGCCGTGACCGTCTGCTCAAACGCAAAAACCGCATGATGGCCACGTTGCTGCGCCACGGGTTTTTTCCGCAAGACGAAGCCGCCCGCAAAGCGCTGGAAAAAACCGATCCGTTTGCCTTGCGCGCCAAGGGCCTCGACCAAGCCTTGCTGCCCGAAGAATTCGCCCGCGCCCTCTTCCACATCAACCAGCGCCGTGGCTTCAAGAGCAACCGCAAAACCGACAAGAAAGAAAACGACAGCGGCGCACTCAAAACCGCCATCGGCCAACTGCGCCAAGCCATGCAAGCCACAGGCTGCCGTACCGTGGGTGAATGGCTGTTTGCCCGCCACCAGCAAGGCCTGTCGGTACGAGCGCGTTACCGCGAAAATCGCATCGCCCAAGACAACGGCAAAACCAAGATCGAAAAAAGCTACGACCTGTACATCGACCGCGCCATGATCGAAGCCGAGTTTGATGCGTTGTGGGCCAAACAAAGCGAACTCAATCCGGCCCTGTTTCACGACACGGCCCGCGACGAACTCAAAGACTGCCTGCTGTACCAGCGCCCGCTCAAACCCGTCAAACCAGGTCGCTGCACATTGATGCCCGACGAAGCGCGTGCCCCCTTGGCCCTGCCCAGCCAGCAGCGCTTTCGCATTTACCAAGAAGTGAACAACCTGCGCCTGCTCCGCGAGGGCCTGAGCGAAGAGCCGCTCACAATCACCCAGCGAGATCAGTTGGCCCACGCATTGGAGACCAACAGCAAACGCAGCTTCACCCAAATTCAAAGGCTGTTTGGCTTTTCGGGGCAATTCAATCTGCAGGACGAAAAGCGCACCGAACTCAAAGGCAACAACACCAGCGCCGTTCTGTCCAAAAAGGAACTCTTTGGCAGCCAATGGTTTAGCTTTGACGAGGTGCAGCAAGACGCCATCGTCATGCAATTGGTGACCGAAGAAAACGAAGCTCGGCTGATTGCGTGGTTGCAGGCTCAAACCGGTATTGATGACATCACGGCAGAACGCATCGCCAACGTGCCGCTGGCCGAAGGCTACGGCAGTCTGAGCGCCAAGGCCCTTGAAAAAATTCTCCCCGCCCTGCGCGCCGAAGTCATCACTTACGACAAAGCTGTTTTGGCCGCTGGCTTTGACCACCACAGCCACATCAGCCACGCCGCCACGGGCGAGATCCTGTCCGAGCTGCCCTATTACGGCCAATACCTCCAGCGCCACGTTGGCTTTGGCACGGGCAAGCCCGAAGACACCGCCGAAAAACGTTACGGCAAGATCGCCAACCCCACCGTACACATCGGCCTGAACCAAGTGCGCACCGTGGTCAACGCACTCATCAAACGTTACGGCCACCCCAGCGAGGTGATTGTGGAACTGGCCCGCGACCTCAAGCAAAGCCAGGATCAGCGCAAAGAAGAGCAAAAACGCCAAGCAGACAACCAGCGCCGAAACGAGCGCATGCGCGAAGACATTGCCAGATTGCTCCAATCCAGCCCAGAGCGTGTGCGCGCCATCGACCTGCAAAAAATGATTCTTTGGGAAGAACTCAGCTTCAATGTGGCCGACCGGCGCTGCCCGTACAGCGGTGTGCAGATCAGCGCCAAAATGCTGTTCAGCGAACAGGTCGAGATCGAGCACATCCTGCCGTTTTCGAAAACCCTGGACGACAGCCTGAACAACAAAACCGTGGCCATGCGCCAGGCCAACCGCATCAAAGGCAACCGCACCCCGGCACAAGCAGCTGCCGACTTTGCAACGCAAGGGTGGCCAACTGAAGACATGCTGCAGCGTGCCAGCCTCATGCCCAAGGGCAAACGCTACCGCTTTGCCCCTGATGGTTTAGACCAATGGCTGCGCGAAGACAAAGGGTTTTTGGCCCGCGCCCTGAACGACACCCGGCACCTGAGCCGCGTGGCGCGTGAATACCTCAGCCTGATCTGCCCACAAGGCACCCGTGTGATTCCCGGGCGAATGACGGCCATGCTGCGGGCCAAGTTTGGGCTGAACGACATCCTGGGCCTGGACGGTGAAAAAAACCGCAACGACCATCGCCACCACGCGGTGGATGCCTGCGTGATCGCTGTGACCGACCAGGGATTGCTCAACCGCTTTGCCCAAGCCAGTGCCAGTGCCCGCGAAAAGCAACTCAACCGGCTGGTGGAGACCATGCCCCTGCCGTGGGACAGCTACCGCGACCATGTGCAGCGTGCCATCGACCACATTTGGGTGAGCCACAAACCAGACCACGGGCACGAAGGGGCGATGCACAACGACACGGCCTATGGCCTGCTGGGCGGCGGCAAAGTGCAAGTGCGCAAAACGCTGGACGGCGTGCGCATGCGAGAAATTTCTGCGCTCAAAGTGATTGAGTTTGCCGATGCCCATGCCACGGCCCGGCACGGCCTCTTGCCCAATGGCGAACCCCGACCCTACAAGGGCTACAAGGGCGACAGCAACTACTGCATGGAAATCGTGCGCAACGACAAAGGAAAGTGGGAAGGTGAAGTCGTCTCAACGTTTGAGGCTTACCAAATGGTGCGCCAGCAAGGCTTTGCCCGGCTGCGCCATCCAGCGCTGAGTGTCAGTGGTAAGCCCTTGGTGATGCGGTTGATGATTGGTGATTCCGTTGGAATTGAAACGGATGGTCTGCGGAAAATTTACCGACTTAGCTACATGGCAAGCGCTGGAACGATGGCATTTTCAGAGTGCCATGAGGCCAATGTCGACAAACGGACGCGCAGTAAAGAGTTGTCTTATTTGTTCAAGACAGCCGGTTCTTTGCAAAA
>JAIXOZ010000117.1 GCA_027486495.1 Comamonadaceae bacterium
GGCGCGCAGACCAATTACGCGCACCAAGTGCTGCGGCATGTGCAGCCCGCGCACGCGGCGGGGTTTTTGGCGGTCATCAGCCACAACGAAAAAGGCCTGCGCCGCGAGATGACCTGGCCCGAGCTGCGCCGCCAAGTCGCGGCCATGGCCCTGCACCTGCGGGCCCAAGGTGTGCAACCGGGTGACCGCGTGGCGGCGTACCTGCCCAACATTCCTGAAGCGATGGTGGCGTTTTTGGCCACCGCCAGCGTGGGCGGCGTGTGGAGCATTTGTGCGCCCGACATGGGCACCAACGCTGTGCTCGACCGCTTCAAGCAAATCGAGCCCAAGGTGCTGATCGCGGTGGACGGCGTGAGCTACGGCGGGCGCGACTTTGACCGCATGGGAGTGGTGCAGGAGTTGCGCGATGCCTTGCCCAGCGTGCAGCACGTCATCGTGCACGACAACCTGGGCACACTGGACCTGGCCCATTGCGATGTGGGCAGCAGCGTGCAAATGTCGACCATCACCGCGCGTGACGATGCCCAAGTGCAGGCCTTTGAGCCGCTGTGGCTGCCCTTTGACCACCCGCTGTGGATCGTGTATTCGAGCGGCACCACCGGCCTGCCCAAACCCATCGTGCATGGCCACGGCGGCACCGTGATCGTGGCGCTGGCCAACAAAATTTTGCACAACGACATCGGCTGCAGCTACCAGCCCAACAGCTGGGGCGAGCGCTTTCACTGGTACAGCTCCACCGGCTGGGTCATGTGGAACGCGCAGGTGGCGGGCTTGCTCAATGGCGTGACCTGCGTGATTTACGACGGCAACCCCGGCGGCAGCAAGGAGCGGCCCGACTGGGGCATTTTGTGGCGCATGGCGGCGCAGGAAAAAGTCACGTTTTTTGGGGCAGGTGCCGCTTACTTTGCCAACTGCCACAAAGCTGGTTTGGACATTTCCCGCAGCGGCGACCTGTCGCTGATCCGCGCCCTGGGCACCACGGGTTCGCCCCTCTCGGCCGACACACAGACCTGGGGCGTCGAGCAATTCAAGGCCATCGGCACCGACATCTGGTGGTGCAACATCTCGGGCGGCACCGACTTTGCGGGCGCTTTTGTCGGCGGCCACCGCGAGTTGCCGCAAGAGCCCGGCGTCATGCAGTGCCGCGAACTCGGCTGCGCCGTTGAGGCCTGGAACGAAGCGGGTGAGCCCGTGCTGGGCGAAGTGGGCGAGCTGGTCTGCACCCAGCCCATCCCGTCCATGCCGCTGTACTTTTGGAACGACAAGGACAACGCCCGCTACCTCGCCAGCTATTTCGAGATGTACCCCGCAGGCCATGGCCGCCAACCCGGCGGCGGCGATGGTCCAGCCAGCATGGGCGGTGTGTGGCGCCACGGCGACTGGCTGCGCATTGGCGACGCCAGTGGTCAGGGTGAAGGTTGCGTGATCTTTGGCCGCAGCGACGCCACCATCAACCGCTACGGCCTGCGCATGGGCACCAGCGAGCTGTACAGCGCCGTCGAAGCCCTGCCCGAAGTCATGGACTCCATGGTGGTGGACCTGGAATACCTGGGCAAAGAAAGCTACATGCCGCTCTTTGTGGTGCTGCGCCCCGGCACGGCGCTGGACGATGCGGTCAAGGCCAAGCTCAACAACGCCATCAAGGTGGCGCTCAGCCCGCGCTTCATCCCGAACGACATCTTCCAGGTGGCCGAGATCCCGCGCACCCTGTCGGGCAAAAAGCAGGAGTTGCCGATCAAGAAACTCATGCTGGGTCAGCCGCTGGAGAAAGTCGTCAACAAGGACGCCATGGCCAACCCGGGGTGTCTGGATTGGTATGTGGCACTGGCCAAAGAACACTTGGCCAAGGTCGTAAAACCCGGTGTTTGATTGGATGGCGCCCGTCCAACGCTGGACGCGGCACTCAGGGGGGTGGTGATTTCATCACCAGAACCCGGCGTGAATTCATGATGCTTTGCGCTTGAACAAGCGCCCCAAAAGCATGCCCACAGCACCTTGAGCGCGTTGCACCATGCCGCGCAAAAAAGCCATGACCGAAGTCTTTTTCGCAAAAATGCGTCGGGGCAGCGCTGCTTTTTTGCCCGGCAACTCCAATCGGCGTGTCGGCGTCCAGACGCTGCTCACCACCAACTGCAGCGTGGCCAGCATCAACATCACTTGCAGGCCAAACAACAGCAAAAAGCCCCAGGAAATGTCGGGCCACAGCATGCGCAAAAGCCACATCACCATGCTCAGGCCCAGCAAGGTGATGGCACTCAGTTTCAGGCCCAAGGTCAAATGGCTGGACATGGTATCGGTTCGGTGACAGCGCCTGACGGGCTGCGTGCTTGAAAAAATGTCATATTAGTCACAAGGCGGCCTTGTTTGTGAGGCGTTTGCAAATTTTTTCGGAAAAACCATTCACCCAAACCCGCTGAAATTCACTGGCGGGGTCAAAAACTTGTTGACTGACAATGGTTTAAATCAGTTGTATCATTCAAATATCTATTCAGATATTTATTCAAATGAATCCCACCGAAACCCTGATGACCGCCTTGCGACGCCGCAGCGGCCATGCCAGCAGCCCCGAGTTGCAGGCGCAGTTGGGCGTGAGTCAGCCCACGGTGTCGCGATTGCTGGCGCCCTTGCTCGCGTCAGCTCAGGTGGTCAAGGTCGGGGCAGCTCGGGCGCAACGCTATGTGTTGCCGCGTGATGTTCCGGGTGTTGGGCGTCAGGTGCTCATCCACCTGGTGCAGCCCGATGGTGAGCTGCAAGCCTTTGGCACGCTCTATCCCTTGGTCGGCGGCGGCTTTTGGATGGACGAAGTCGACCATACCCATGGCCAAAGCGCATTTCACCCCAGCCTGCCATGGTTCTTGATGGACACCCGGCCCCAAGGTTTTTTGGGCCGCGCCTTTGCGCAGGCACATGCCGAGCTGGCCTTGCCCCCGCATTTGGCGCACTGGAGCGACGACCACATCCTGCTCGCGTTGGTGCGTGCCGGCGAAGACCTGCCCGGCAACTTGCTGGTGGGTGCGGCTTCACTTGACCGCTATCTGGCCCTGTTGCCCAAGCGCAGCGCCGCCCCGGTGGTGAGTGACCCAGAGCAGGACTATCCCCGCCTGGCTTTGCAAGCCCTGGGCAGCGCCGTCCCAGGCTCTAGCGCGGGTGGCGAGCAACCCAAGTTTGGCGCGGTGACAGGTGGCACGCCCGTGCTGGTCAAGTTTTCACCCGCAGGCGACGCACCGGCCGACCAGCGCTGGCGCGACCTGTTGGTGTGCGAGGCCTTGGCCTTGCAAATACTGCAAGCCGCAGGCATTGCCGCTGCGCAGACCGACATCGTGCAGGCGGGTGGTCGGGTCTTTTTGCAAAGCCGCCGATTTGACCGAACGCCCCAGGGCCGCGTGGGCATGGTGTCTTTGGAAATGTACGACGCGCACTACATCGGCATCGGCTCTCAGTGGGCAGCCACCGCCATGCAGACGGGCCGTGCGGGTGCGGAAAAATTGAGCGCTGCAGACATCCAGACGCTCTGCCTGCTCGACGCTTTTGGCGCCCTGATCGCCAACACCGACCGCCACCACGGCAATGTCTCGCTGCTGCTGCACCAGCACCGTTGGCAACTGGCCCCTGCCTACGACATGCTGCCCATGTTTTATGCCCCGGTGGCGGGTGAAGTGGTCGAGCGCGACTGGTCCAGTCAATTGCCGCGCCCCAACGCCCACACCCTGAGCGTCTGGCCGCAAGCGAAGGCGCTGGCCATGCAGTTTTGGCAAAGGGCTGCGGGGGATGCGCGGATCGGTGAGGCGTTCCGGGCGGTGGCGAGGGCCAATGTGACGATGGTGCAGGGGCTCTGAGCTCAACGCGGCACAAAAAACAACGGCGTGCCGCTCTCGCGTGCACGCCGTTTGGTTTTGAAAGAACGCGAAATCAGTTCTTGTGCAACTCGGCGTTCAACTCGCCCCAGCTCTTGTTGCGTGGAATGGCGTGTAACGCGCCCGACTGTGAATCGCGGCGGAACAAGATGCCGTTTTTGCCGGACAGCTCTTTGGCTTTCATGACCGAGCCGTCGGGCATCTGCACGCGGCTGCCGCCGGTGATGTAGCAACCCGCTTCGACGATGCAGTCGTCGCCCAGCGAGATGCCGATACCGGCGTTGGCGCCCAGCAAGCAGCGCTTGCCGACCTTGATGACTTCTTTGCCGCCACCCGACAACGTGCCCATGATGGACGCGCCGCCGCCGATGTCGCTGGCGTCATCGACCACCACGCCCGCGCTGATGCGGCCTTCGACCATGCTCGCACCCAGCGTGCCGGCGTTGAAGTTGCAAAAGCCTTCGTGCATGACGGTGGTGCCGCTGGCCAAGTGCGCGCCCAGACGCACGCGGTCAGCGTTGGCAATGCGCACGCCCGATGGGATCACGTAGTCGGTCATTTGCGGGAACTTGTCCAGGCCCTTGATCTCGAGCACGCGGCCGGTGCCACGGGCTTTCAGGCGGGCAGCGGGCACATCGGCCAGCGCGCAGGGGCCGAAGTTGGTCCAGGCCACGTTGGGCAACAGGCCAAAAATGCCGGTCACGTTGGCGCCGTGTGGCAACACCAGGCGGTGGCTCAGCAGGTGCAGGCGCAGGTAGGCGTCGTGTGTGTCGGCGGGCGCGTCGGCCAGGCTCTTGATCTCGGTGCGCACGGCCACCACGGTGGCGTTGCGCACAGCGCAGGCGACCAGGGCCTGGGCCACGTCAGCGCCCAAAGCGGCGATGGCTTCGGCTTGGGTCAGGCGGGTGCTGCCGCTGGCGGTGACATCGGCGGCCAGTTCTGGGGCTGGGAACCAAGTGTCCAGCACGGTGCCGTCAGCGGCGATGGTGGCCAGGCCCGTGGCGCGTGCGCCGGTGGTTTGGAGAGTGCTCATGTTTGGGCTCCGAAAAAATGGCCCACCATGTGTGTGGGCCGTTGCGTCAAGGGTGGCGAGATTATCGCGGAAGGCGGCATGTCACAAATTATTCACGGGCCTTACATAGACTCGACCATTTTCAACCTTCACGATTTCGGCGCAGGATCTCGCACCTACCGTGGTGCACAACGCAGACGCTCCCCAGACCATGCCTGCTCCACTTTTTGCCAACGCTGTTGCCATGTCATCTACCCGAACCTCGGCAGCAGCCCCTGACAGTTTCACTGCGGTTTGGCGGATGATGGGCGTCCTTTTGATGGCCAGCCTGCTGGGCGGCTGTATGCCGCGCCAATTGTTGGTCAACAGCGCGGCTGACGCGCTGACGGCACAAGGCCAAGCGGCTGAAGAGGACATTGGCTTGGCCCGTGAGGCCAGTGCTTTTTATCTCAAATTGTCCGAATCCTTGTTGAAACAGTCGCCTGGTCACTTGCCTTTGGCCGAGTCGGTCGCTTCGGGCTTCACGCAATATGCCTACGCTTTTGTGGGTTTCGAAGCCGAGCGTTTGGTCAGCACCGATGCCAAGGCTGCTCACCAGCTCAACCAGCGCGCGCAACGCATGTATTGGCGCGCACACCGCCATGCCATGGCTGCTTTGAATCAGACGAGCCCCGGATTTTCTGCCGCCCTGGCGCAGCCACAGGCCTCGCGCTGGCCTGCGCTGCGCCCCGATCAAGTGGGCGTGGCTTATTGGGCCGCCGCGTCCTGGGGGGCCTACATTGCATTGTCCAAAGACGATCCCGACGCGGTGGCCGATTTGCCCTTGGTCGGCCGCCTGGCCGAATTGGCGTGGCGCACCGCACCTGACCACGGTCAAGGCGCTTTGGCCAGTTTGATGGGCAACATCGAGGCTGCACGCCCCGGAGGCTCTGCCGCTAAAGCGGCCGCGTATTTTGACCAAGCCATTGCGGCCAGTGGCGGTCAAAACGCTGGGCCTCTTGTGGCCAAGGCCGAGGCGATTGCCCAAGCGGCGGGCGATCGTCCAGCCTTTGAAGCGTTGTTGCAACAGGCGCTGACGGTGAGCGCCAAGCACACCGACTTGTCGAGCCAAATCATGCGCCAGCGAGCGCAGTGGTTGCTCGACAACGTGGATGATCTTTTTTAATGGGTCTGAAAATGGTTTTGACATTTGCAAAGTGGTGGCCCAAAGGGCTGAGCGCGGCGCTGTTGGTGTTGGGCATGTCGGTGGTCAACACCGCGCAGGCCAACCCCCAGCAACTGCGCATCGGTTCTTTGGTGCCCAAAAATTCTCTCTATCACCGCCAGTTGCTGGACGTGGCCGAGAGCTGGCGCACAGCGCAGGGTGCGGGCGCAAAGTATCTGGTTTATCCCGACGGTTCCCAAGGCGGCGAGGCCGAGATGGCGCGCCGCATGCGCATCGGCCAACTCCAAGGCGCCTTGCTGTCGGTGGTGGGTTTGCGCGAAATCGAGCCCTCGATCGCAGCATTGCAATCCCTGCCCCTTTTGTTTCGCAGTTGGGAAGAACTTGATTACGTGCGCGAGAAAATGCGCCCAGCCATGGAAAAGAAGTTCCTCGACAAAGGTTTTGTCGTGTTGGCTTGGGGCGATGCGGGTTGGGTGCGATTTTTTTCCAAAGAAGCCGCGCTGCGGCCCGATGACTACAAGCGCATGAAATTTTTTGCCTGGGGCTCGGAGCCTGACCAGCAAAACATCATGAAAAGCTTGGGCTACACGCCAGTGCCTTTGGAGACCACCGACATCTTGCCCGCCATCCAGACCGGCATGATCAGTGTGGTGCCGTCCACGCCCTACTTTGCATTGGCCACCCAGGTCTATAACACCGCACCCCACATGCTGGAAATCAATTGGGCCCCGATTGTGGGGGCCTTGGTGGTGACCCGCAAGTCATGGGAAGGCATGTCGCCCGAGGTTCAAAAAGCGGTGCGCGCTGCCAGCGACAAGGCGGGTGCAGAAATCCGCACCAAAGCCCGTCAAGAGGTTGAAGAAGCGGTGGACGCGATGAAAAAACGAGGCCTCACGGTCCACAAACCCAATGCCGCGCAAATGAAAGAGTGGAACGACTTGGCCGAAAAGCTGTACCCGCGCATTCGCGGCACCATGGTGCCCAACGAAACGTTTGACGATGTGATGGCCCACCTGAAAACCTACCGCGCAGGCCAAGCCAAGTGAGCCTCACTCCAGAGACCCAGCCCCAAACTGCGACCTCACCCGAGACCCCGCCTGACTCGCCACGCCAAAACACTTGGGCCATTGACGAATGGCTGTCGTCGGCAGCGCTGGTGTTGATGGTGCTGATTCCGGTCATTGAAATAGCCATGCGCCCTTGGATGGGCCGTGGCATCGAAAACGCCCCTGTCTTGGTGCAGCACCTGGGTTTGGTGCTGACGATGTGGGGTGCTTTGGCGGCCGAGCGGCACGGCCACCTGACCACGATGGGCGGCGGCATGCGCCGAAACGGCGAGCGGCCAAGCAGCGGGGTCACCGCTTGGTTTCAGCCCTT
Organism: Comamonadaceae bacterium; assembly: GCA_027486495.1. Classification (GTDB taxonomy): domain Bacteria; phylum Pseudomonadota; class Gammaproteobacteria; order Burkholderiales; family Burkholderiaceae_C; genus Limnohabitans_A. The sequence continues at coordinate 7,409 of JAIXOZ010000117.1, forward strand.
GGCTTTCGGCTTGGCCGCCTTGGTGTGCGGCATGTTGGCCATGAGCAGCTGGCGCTTGGTGGACAGTGAACGCGAGGCCGCCCAAGTGCTGGCCTACGGCATACCGGTTTGGTGGGTCCAGGCCAGCATGCCTGTGGGCTTTGCGCTGCTGGGGATCAAGCTGGGTGCTCGCAGTGCAATTTTTTCGCGTGCATGGACGGCTCAGTGGCTGACGGGTTTGGCCCTCGCGCTTTGCGGCGCCGCCTTGGTGGCGCAATTTGACGGCACGGCCTTTTCTGCGTGGCCCGCGTTCATGCTTTTGTGTGTCGCTCTGTTCGCCGGAGCGCCGATTTTTGCGGTGCTGGGCGGTTTGGCTTTGGCTTTGTTTTGGCAAGACGGCATGCCCTTGGCGTCGGTGTCTTTGTCGCACTACCAAATCACGGTGAACCCGTCCTTGCCTGCGCTGCCCTTGTTCACTTTGGCGGGCTTGGTGTTTGCACGCACAGGGGCTGCGCAGCGATTGGGCACTTTGTTTGTGGCTTTGTTGGGGCATGGCGCCATAGGTACGGTGCTGGCGACCGCATTGCTGTGCTCTTGTTTCACCGCGTTCACCGGTGGCAGTGGCGTAACGATTTTGGCTTTGGGGGGTTTGTTGTTGCCCTTGTTGCTCAAGGTGGGTTACCCCGAACAGCGGGGCATCAGTTTGGTCACCAGTGCCAGTGCTTTGGGTGTTTTGTTGGCACCGTCGGTGCCGCTCATCATGTACGCCATCATCGCCCGCGTCCCGATCAACACCATGTTTTTGGCGGGCCTGTTGCCCGCGATGGTCATGGTCGCATTTTTATTGGTCTTTGGGGGATATCTGCGCCGGTCCCGTGGGGACTCGCTTTCAGAGGTTGCCCCAAGCCCGCCCTTGTCTCTGACGCCGCGCCCCTTGCTTTGGCCCTCTGTTTGGGCCGCCAAATGGGAAATTTTGGCCCCTGTGGTGGCCATCGGTTCCTTGGTCAGTGGCTTGGCCACGCCCACCGAAAGCGCGGCCGTCACTGCGCTCTATGCCATCTTGACCCAAGCCTGGGGACACCGCGAATTGGGTTGGCGCTTGCTCGGCAAATGCCTGAGCGAATCGGCCCAGATCATTGGCGGGGTGTTGTTGATTTTGGGCATGGCTTTGGCCTTGACCAATTTCTTGATCGACGCGGGCATCCCGGACGCTGCGATCGAGGCCGTGCAAAGCGCCATTCCCAACAAGTTCTTGTTCTTGTTGGCTTTGACCGCGTTTTTGCTGTTGGCCGGTGCGCTCATGGAAATCTATGCCGCCATCGTCGTTTTGGTGCCCTTGCTCTTGCCCGTGGCCATGAGCTATGGCGTTGACCCGGTTCACTTTGGCATCATCTTTTTGGCCGCCATGGAGATGGGCTTTTTGTGCCCACCGGCAGGCATGAACATTTACTTTTCGTCGGCCATGTTCAAAAAGCCGGTGAGTGAAGTGGCCGTGGCCGTGCTGCCCGCTTTGTTCGCGATCTTTTTGGGCACACTGGCCATTGCCTCGCTGCCATGGCTGGCCACGGGTTTGCCAGAGCTGTTCGGCCTTTCGCTATGACCGTTGATTCAGTTGCGAGGTTTGATGAACTTGGCCGCGCACTCTTGGCAAACAAAGGTGCGCTGGTTTAAAAAGCGGGTGAACGAACCCAGCGAACGCGGCCTGTGCAGCCCGCACCGGTAACAGCTCATGGTGCCCATGTTGGCCGAATCTTGAAAGGGCGAGCCGCCGCCTTTGAAGGTGTAGCGTAGGCCATCGGAAGCCATGATGGAGTCGGCTTCAAGCTTGAGTGCTGAGGTCATGGAGTGTGGGTGGTGGGGTAAAGAATTGAAATTGATGGCGTTGACTGCGGCCTTCTCAGGCGAAATCCAATTGAGGTGCTGTGGCCAGCCAGAGCGCATCAATGTCACGCAAAGTCTGGCGATCAAAACGGTCGTGTTCTTCCCAATACCGCCCTGACTCGACCCAATAGCCCACATCGGCCTCGAAGCGCAAGGCGGATTCAACGAAAGACGCGTGTTGTGCTTCATGACTTGGGCGTTGGTTCATGAACGCCAACTCTTCAAATGCCACGCGGGGAAAGCACAGCCTTGAGCTTTCAAGCTCGGAGAGATTGACCACGGTGCAGCCTTGGCGTTTGGCCAAAGCCTGCAAACGCAAAGATTTGGCTTCCAAGCTTTGCAAGGTGACATCGGCACGCAAAGGGTCGGCCGTGCCTGCACCATAAAAATGGGTACTCTGTCCTGGTTTGGCGTCGTAGACCATGTCGCAGCCGATGTAGGCGAGGACATCTGGCTTCAGTGCACCCAGCGCCCAATACCCGGCCGTGAAAGACATGGTGCCGCCCGCATACACAAAGCCACCAAACATATTTTGGATGGGCACAAACTGCTCGGCCGTGACGACACGTTTGCCGCACAGATCGCCAGCACTGGGGTGTCTGTCCAGGGGAAAATCTTCCGGGTAAATCAGACAATTCCAGGAAGGGCATGCCTTCCAAGCGTTGTTGATCACAATGATGTGGGAAAAACAGGACGTGTCCCACTCTGCGGTTCTGACCGCATCGGGTGCGCTCCCAACAATCAGCACTTTTTTCAACACGTTGGTCATAAGAAAAGATGTACGCCTCAATCCCCCCATGTTTGAGCTTGGAGATGACAACGTGATGAACAGCAAAAGACAGAGACAAGACGGCACAATTCACGCCCGTTGCCCTGCCAGGGTACGGCCTGCTTGTGCATGAGCCCCCAACACACACGGGACGACTGTCAGGACTGCGCGCGTGATCTACGCCCATCGCCCAGGGGCTGGCTCCTGCCAAACAAAGCCTTGCAGTCGCATGGACTGAACCCAAACCAAGGGCAATCCCTGAGTTCGGCCATCCGAAAGACCTGCTTTGGCATTCGCAGATTGTTCAAAATCAGCGGGAACAGCAAGATACAGATCAACCCTCCGGTGGTGATGCCGACCATGACGGGCGCGCACCCCGAGCTTCCCCAGGAGAAAAAATGAGCAAAACCCGATTGGTAGAAGACAAAGTCGTGGTGGTCACCGGCGCTGGTGGCGGCATTGGCCGTGACATCGCGCTGGCCATGGCGCGTGAAGGCGCCAAGGTGGTGGTCAACGACATCGGCGCTTCGGTTTCGGGCGAAGGCCAGGACGCAGGCCCGGCGCAAAAAGTGGTGGACGAAATCCAAGCCATGGGTGGTCAGGCCGCAGCCAACACCGACAGCGTGTCCGACGCCGCAGGCGCAGCCCGCATCATCGAAACGGCCATCGACAGCTTTGGCCGCATCGACGTGGTGGTCAACAACGCGGGCATCTTGCGCGACCGCTTTTTCCACAAGATGAGCATGGACGAATGGGATGCCGTGCTCAAGGTGCACCTGTATGGCGCGTTTTATGTCAGCCGAGCTGCCGCGACCCACTTCAAGGAGCAGGAAAGCGGCAACTACATCCACATGACGTCCACCTCGGGCTTGGTGGGCAACTTCGGCCAGGCCAACTACTCGGCGGCAAAATTGGGCGTGACCGCGCTGTCCAAGTCGATTGCCCTCGACATGCAAAAGTTCAACGTGCGCTCCAACTGCATCTCGCCCTTTGCCTGGAGCCGCATGATCGGCTCGATCCCGACCGAGACGCCCGAAGAGCAAGCCCGCGTGGAGCGCATCAAGCAGATGACGCCCGCCAAGATCGCGCCCATGGCCGTGGCCCTGGCCAGCGACGACTCGGCCCATGTGAACGGCCAGGTCTTTGCCGTGCGCAACAACGAAATCTTTTTGATGAGCCAGCCGCGCCCCATCCGCTCGGTGCACCGCAGCGAGGGCTGGACGCCGCAGTCGGTGCTCGACCAGGCCATGCCCGCACTCCAATCCAGCTTTTTCGATTTGGACCGTTCGGGTGACGTGTTCAGTTGGGACCCGATCTGAGGCGATGCGCATGCAAACACAGAACAAAGATGCCGGTGTGCTCGCGCAGCACCAAGCCGCCTTGGCCGAAGGCCGTTTCCTGATTCAGCAATGCGGCGATTGCAGCCAGCACATTTACTTTCCGCGAGAGGTCTGCCCGCACTGCGGCAGCAACGCACTCGCGCTGGTGGCCCCCAAGGGCCTGGGCACGGTGTATTCGGTCACCACCGTGCGCCGCAAACCCGATGCGGGTGGCGACTACAACGTCTGCCTGATCGACTTGGACGAAGGCGTGCGCCTGATGAGCCGCGTGGACATAGACCCCGTCGACAATGTGCAGGTGGGCCAACGGGTGCAAGCCCGCGTGCTGGTCGACAAAAGCCAAGGCATGGTGGTGTTTGACCCGGTCAGCACAGAGGCCATGTCGGCCAAGCCCGTGCCCCGTGGCCCAGCCGCATCGGCAGCGGTGCACACCTCTTCAGGCCTCAAAGCCCTGCGCGGCAGCGCGGCCATCGCGGGTGTGGCCACCTTTGGTTGTGGCGAGGCCACGGGTTTTACCGAGATGGAAGTGCTGGCCCGCGCTGCGCACGCCGCCGTGGCCGATGCCGGTTTGAAGATGAGCGACATCGACGGCCTGTGCACTGCCAGTGTGCTGTCCACCATGTGGCCCATGCCGGTGACCGAGTACTTGGGCATCAACCCGCGCTACACCAACGGCACCATGCTCGGCGGCTCCAGTTTTGTGGCGCACCTCTTGCCTGCCATGATGGCTTTGCAGTCGGGCCAGTGCAACGCGGTGCTGGTGTGTTACGGCAGCACGCAGCGCACGGCCACCTTTGGCCGCGCTGAGATCGCGCAAGCCCGCCGCGTGATGGACCCGCAGCCCTATGAAACCCCCTATGCCCCGATGCAGCCGCTCAGTGCCTACGCGCTGGCCACGCGCCGGCACATGCACCGATACGGCACCACCCGCCGCCAGCTGGCCGAAGTGGCGGTGGCCGCACGCGCCTGGGCGCAGCGCAACCCCGAAGCCTTCATGCGCGATCCGCTGTCGATTGACGAGGTGCTCAAGGCCCGCATGGTGTCCGACCCCTTGTCGGTGCGCGACTGTTGCCTGGTCACCGACGGTGGCGGCGCCTTTGTGTTGGTGCGTGGCGAGCGTGCGCGCGATTTGCCGAAGAAACCGGTGTACGTGTTGGGCAACGCCACCGCCAACTGGAACCGGCAGGTCTCGTCCATGCACGACCTCACCGTCACATCGGCCAGCCAGTCGGGGCGCGAAGCCTTTGCCATGGCGGGCCTCACGCCCGCCGACATGAACGTGGTGCAGCTGTACGACGCCTTCACCATCAACACCTTGCTCTTCCTCGAAGACCTCGGCTTTTGCAAAAAAGGCGAAGGCGGTGCATTTGTCGAAGGCGGCGCGATCGCACCCGGTGGCCGCCTGGCGGTCAACACCAACGGCGGCGGCTTGTCGTGCACGCACCCCGGCATGTACGGCATCTTCACTGTCATCGAAGCCGTGCGCCAGTTGCGCGGCGAAGGCGGCGAGCGCCAAGTGCAGGGTGCCCAAACCGCGCTGGCCCACGGCAACGGCGGCACGCTGTCGAGCCAGTCCACGGCCATCCTGGGCACTTTTGATACCTTTTGAGCACCTCATGATCCGAGACCCCGAAACCTTTGAAGCCCTGCTCGACTCCGTGCGCCGTTTTGTGCGCCAGCTCCTGGTGCCCGAGATGCCGATGACCCTGAGGGGCAAAGTGCCCAAGTGCGAGCTGTTCGAGCAATGAAACGCGGCGCAAACCGACCAAGCCTGAGCGCTCTTCTTGACTGACAAAGGTGGACTTTCACAAAAACAGACGGCCATACGGCCTCGACTCGGCGAAGATCGAGCCCATGAACACCCCCACCACCTTAGACGCGACCCAAGTCGCGCACCTGCGCAGCTGGGAAGGCCGCATCGAAACATGGACCGACGAGATCGTGGCCGCCCCCCTGCGTGGCCAAAGTGCCTTGCTTGACCGCGATGACGCCCGACAAGCCGCAAGCAGCGAAGTGCCGCCTCTGTGGCACTGGCTGTACTTTTTGCCGCAGGCCCCGCAAAGCCAAATTGGGCCCGATGGTCACCCACTGCGCGGGGGCTTTTTGCCGCCCGTGCCCCTGCCGCGCCGCATGTGGGCCGGGGGCCGCTTGCAGTGGCAAACCGACAACCCGCTGCGCGTGGGCGATGCCGCACAAAAGCGCTCGCGCATCGCATCGGTCAAACACAAGTCCGGCCGCACCGGCGACCTGCTGTTTGTGGAAGTCGAGCACGCCTTCCACAACGCCCAAGGCCTGTGCCTGACCGAAACCCACGACATCGTCTACCGCGCCGCCGCCGTGCCCGGCGCCCCTGAAGTGCCACCCACCGCCGCTGAGACCGGTGCGCCCTGGCAGCGCGAGTTTGTGCCCGACCCGGTGTCGCTGTTTCGCTATTCGGCGCTCACCTTCAACGGCCACCGCATCCACTACGACCGCAGCTACGTCACGCAAGAAGAAGGCTACCCCGGCCTCATCGTGCACGGTCCGCTGATCGCGACCTTGCTGGTGGACCTGGTGCGCAGGCAAGTGCCAGAGGCCCGCGTGGCCTCGTTCCAATTCCGCGCGGTGCGCCCCACCTTTGACCTGCACCCTTTGCGCCTGAACGGACGACCCTCTGCCGATGGCAAGACGGTTGAGCTGTGGGCTTGTGACCACGAAGGCTGGCTCACCATGCAGGCCCAGGCCACGCTGGCCTGACAGGCCCGAACGCGCATCACCTTTAGCCATTGCACCGCACCCAACCCCAACAAAACTGAGCCCCCATGAACACCTCACCCGACACATACCAAGACATCCGCGACGCCGTGCGCGCCCTGTGCGCCCAGTTCCCTGACGAGTACCACCGCAAGGTCGACGAAAAACGCGGCTACCCCGAAGAGTTTGTGGATGCGCTGACCAAAGCCGGTTGGATGGCTGCGCTGATTCCACAAGAATACGGTGGCTCGGGCCTGAGCATGGCCGAGGCCTCGGTCATCATGGAAGAGATCAACCGCTCGGGCGGTAACTCGGGCGCTTGTCACGGCCAGATGTACGTGATGAATGCCATCGTGCGCAGCGGCTCGGACGCCCAGAAAAATTTGCTTTTGCCCAAGATCGCCACGGGCGAGTTGCGCATCCAGTCCATGGGCGTGACCGAGCCCACCACGGGATCGGACACCACCCAACTCAAAACCACTGCCGTCAAAAAAGACGGCCGCTGGGTCATCAACGGCCAAAAGGTCTGGATCTCGCGCATCCAGCACAGCGACTTGATGATCTTGCTGGCCCGCACCACGCCTGCCGACCAAGTCACCAAGCGCTCCGAAGGCCTGTCGTGCTTCCTGATCGATTTGAAGCAGGCCATTGGCAACGGCCTCACGGTACGGCCCATCTTGAACATGGTCAACCACGAGACCAACGAGCTGTTTTTTGACAACCTCGAAATCCCCGAAGACGCGCTTTTGGGCGAAGAAGGCAAGGGCTTCAAAACCCTGCTCGACGGCCTGAACGCCGAGCGTGTGCTGATCGCGGCCGAGTGCATTGGTGACGGCTACTGGTTCATCGACCGCGCCACGAAATACGCCAAAGACCGTGTGGTGTTTGGCCGCCCGATTGGTCAGAACCAAGGCGTGCAGTTCCCGATTGCCGACGCTTTCATTGAGCTGGAAGCGGCAAACCTGATGCGCTGGAAGGCTTGCGAAAAAATCGACGCCATGCAAAACGCCGGGGCCGAAGCCAACATGGCCAAGTACCTCGCGGCCAAGGCCAGCTGGGAAGCTGCCAACGTCTGCCTGCAAACCCACGGTGGTTTTGGTTTTGCGTGTGAGTACGACATCGAGCGCAAGTTCCGCGAGACCCGCCTGTACCAGGTCGCGCCAGTCTCGACCAACATGATCTTCAGTTACGTGGCCGAACACATTCTTGGGTTGCCTCGTTCGTTCTGACATGCGTTCTGACATGACATCGCCAAGGCCGCTGGACGGCATCACCGTCGTTTCTCTCGAACACGCGATTGCCGCGCCCTTTTGCACCCGCCAACTGGCCGACCTGGGCGCACGCGTCATCAAGATCGAACGCCCCGGTGCGGGCGACTTTGCGCGCGCCTACGACACGCGGGTGCGTGGCCAGTCTTCGCACTTTGTGTGGACCAACCGCTCCAAAGAAAGCCTGACGCTGGACCTGAAAAACCCCGACGCCATGGCCGTGCTGAGCAGCCTGCTGCAAAGCGCCGACGTGCTGGTGCAAAACCTCGCACCCGGCGCGGCCGCGCGCATGGGCCTGTCGTTTGAGGCGCTCAACCCCAAGCACCCTAAGCTCATTGTTTGCGACATCTCGGGCTATGGCGAAGACGGCCCCTACCGCGACAAAAAAGCCTATGACCTCTTGATCCAGAGCGAGGCGGGCATGTTGTCCATCACCGGCACGCCCGAGGACCCATCCAAAACCGGCAACTCGATCGCCGACATCGCCGCCGGCATGTACGCCTACACCAACATCTTGTCGGCACTGCTGCTGCGCGGCAAAACCGGTCAGGGCAGCCACATCGACGTGTCCATGCTCGAAGCGCTGGCCGAGTGGATGGGCTACCCGCTGTATTACGCTTTTGAGGGCGCGCCCCCGCCACCGCGCAGCGCCGCCTCACACGCCAGCATCTACCCCTATGGCCCTTTTGCAGCGGGCGACGGCGGCACCGTGATGCTGGGCCTGCAAAACGAGCGCGAGTGGAAAGTGTTTTGTGAGGTGGTGCTGGGCGATGCAGCCTTGGCCAGCGATGCCCGCTTTTGCACCAATGCGCTGCGCAACACCCACCGCGCCCAGCTCAAGCAGCTCATCGTGGGTGTGTTTGCCCGCATGAGCACGCCCCAGGTCGAGGCGCGGCTGGACCAAGCGCAAATTGCCAACGCCCGCATGAACGACATGGCGGGTGTCTGGGCGCACCCGCAGCTCAAGGCGCGTGAGCGCTGGCACAAGGTGGGCTCGCCCGCAGGCGACATCCCCGCCCTGCTGCCGCCCGGGCGCAACAACCGTTACGACTACCGCATGGACGCCGTGCCTGCCGTGGGCGAGCACACCGAGGCCATCTTGCGCGAGTTGGGCTTGGACGATGCGGCGGTGCAAGCGCTGCGCACAAGCAAAGCCATCTGAGCCACACCACTGAGCCATTGAAAACAGAACACAAGGAGACGGCATGACATCCACCCCATCCAACACCGCCCAACTTGCCGCCTTTGCCGCAGGCCTGCGCTTCGAAGACATCCCCGAGCCGGTGGTCCGCAAGATCGAAGACCTGCTGGTCGACTGGTTTGGCTCGGCTGTGGCCGGGCACGGCTCGCGCCCGGTGGAGAGCATCACCCGTTTTGCGCAGGCCATGGGCCCGGCCCAAGGTCCCTCCGAAGTCATCATCAACCGCGCACGCACCACGCCGTATTTGGCGGCCATGGCCAATGCGGCCGCCTCGCATGTGGCCGAGCAAGACGATGTGCACAACGGCTCGGTGTTCCACCCGGCCACGGTGGTGTTTTCGCCTGCGGTGGCGGTGGCGCAAGCTCTGGGCGCGAGCGGCCAGCAACTGCTGGCCGCATCGGTCGTGGGCTACGAAGTCGGCATCCGTGTGGGTGAATTTTTGGGGCGCTCGCACTACCGCGTGTTCCACACCACGGGCACGGCAGGCACCTTGGCCGCAGCTGCTGCCGTGGGTCATTTGCTGGGCCTGAACGCGCAGCAAATGCAGCACGCCTTCGGCTCGGCGGGCACGCAGTCGGCGGGCCTGTGGGAATTTTTGCGCACCGCCGCCGACAGCAAGCAACTGCACACCGCACACGCCGCTGGGGCGGGCCTCATGTCTGCGTACCTGGCCCAAGACGGCTTCACCGGCGCAGCCGAGATTTTGCAAGGCCCGCAGGGCATGGCTGTGGGCATGTCGAGCGACGCCGACCCGAGCCGCTTGGTGGACGGCCTGGGCACCCGCTGGGCCACGGCCGAGACCTCGTTCAAGTACCACGCGAGTTGCCGCCACACCCACCCGGCGGCCGATGCGCTGCTGCACGTCATGCAGACCCATGGCCTGAAAATCGAAGACCTGGCCCAAGTGGTGACGCATGTGCACCAGGGCGCCATCGATGTGCTCGGCCCAGTGGTGCGGCCCGTCACGGTGCACCAAAGCAAGTTTTCCATGGGCACGGTGCTGGCGCTGGTAGCGCAACACGGCCACGCGGGCTTGACAGAATTTGACCGCGACTTTTTGAGCCCACCAACCCAGACCTTGCGCGACAAAGTCAGCATGGTGCTGGACGCCGAAGTGGACAGCGCCTACCCCAAACGCTGGATCGGCAAAGTGACCGTGACCACCACCGATGGCCGCGTGCTGCATGGTCGCGTGGACGAGCCCAAGGGCGACCCGGGCAACACGCTCTCGCGCCAAGAGATCACCGACAAGGCCCTGCGCTTGGCGGCTTTCAGTGGCGGTGCCACGCCAGAGGCCATGCGCCAGAGTGTGGATGCGCTCTGGCAAGTGGCCAGCTGGCCCAAGGTCAGCGCTTTGCTGTCATGAGCGGCCGAATGCACTCGCAGCCTGCATCGCCAACCCAGTCCTTGCCGCCATCCAATCTGGCACAGGCGCGCAGTTTTTTGTTTGTGCCCGGCAACCGACCCGAGCGCTTTGCCAAGGCCCTGGCCAGCGGTGCCGATGCGGTCATCATCGACCTCGAAGACGCCGTGCCGCTTGACGCCAAAGACGCTGCTCGCGCTGCGCTGGCGCAGGCCTGGCCAGACTTTGACGCGGACCAACGTCCCCGCCTCTTGGTGCGCGTGAACCCCGTAGGCACCCCTTGGCACGAGGCCGATATGGCCGCGCTGTGCCACTTGCCCGGCTTGGGCGCGCTCATGCTGCCCAAGGCCGAAAACCCGCAGCAACTTGAGCATGCCTACAGTGTCTGCCGTGTGCCGGTGCTGCCCTTGATCGAAAGCGCAGAAGGCGTGGGGCAGATGGAGCCCATTGCCCGCGCTGCGGGTGTGCTGCGCTTGGGCCTGGGCCACATCGACCTGCAGGCCGATTTGCGCATCACCTGCGGACCTGACGAAGCAGAACTCGCCCCCATACGGCTGGCCATGGTGGTGGCTTCACGTCGCGCCCATTTGCCCGCCCCGGTAGACGGTGTGACCACCGCCACGCAGGATGCCGAGGTGTTGGCCGAAGACGCCCAACGCAGCCGCCGCTTTGGCTTTGGGGCCAAGCTGTGCATCCACCCCGCGCAAGTGGCGGGTGTGCACCAGGCCCTGGCCCCGACCGATGCCGAGTGTGACTGGGCTCGCCGCGTGCTGGCCGCCGAAGTGGCGGCAGGCGGCGGCGCGTTCAGTGTGGACGGCAAGATGGTCGACCCGCCTGTGCTGCTGCTGGCGCGCAACGTGCTGCGCGAGCGCTGAGCCCGTTGGGGGCCGCCCCCGCTGTCACAATCCCCCCATGTCTGTTCATTTCGATCTGGTGGATTTGCGCCTCATGGTGCGGGTGGCCGAAGCCAACAGCCTCACCAAAGGGGCCGAGGCCTCGCACATCTCGTTGCCTGCGGCCAGCACACGCATCAAGAACTTGGAAGAGAGCATTGGCGCCAAACTGCTCAACCGCCACAGCCAGGGCGTGACCCTGACGCCGCCGGGGCAAGCCTTTGTGCACCGGGCGCGGCTGGTGCTGGGGCAGATCGAACACCTGCGCGGCGACTTGCAGGAATACGCCAGCGGCATCAAAGGCCACCTGCGCGTGTACGCCAACACCACGGCGCTGGGTGAGTTCTTGCCCGAGGTGCTCAAGCGTTATTTGGCCACGCACCCCGATGTGAACATCGACCTGCAAGAAAAACTGTCCAACGAAATCGTGCGCGCCGTGATGGACGGCAAGACCGACATCGGCATCGTGGCCGGGTCGGTGCGCACCGAAAATCTGCAAACCCTGCCCTACCGCTCGGACAGCCTGGTGTTGGTGGTGCCCGATGGCCACCCCGTGGCCGACTTGCCCAGCATGCCGCTCATCGACGCGTTGGAGTTTGACCATGTGGGTCTGCACGAAGCCAGCGCCCTGCACGCTTTCCTGAACCGCGAATGCGAGCGGCTGAACAAGCCGCTCAAAGTGCGCATCCAGGTCAGCAGCTTCGAGTCGGCCTGCCGCATGATCGAAGCCAAGGTGGGCGTGGGCGTACTGCCCGAATCCGCCGCCCGGCGCCACGCCCGCAGCATGGCCATCCGCCTGGTGCCCTTGTCCGATGCTTGGGCCATCCGGTCCATGCAAATTTGCGTGCGCAACTTCGACGAACTGCCCAACTTTGCGCGGGACTTGATTGACTTGCTGGCAGAGGATGCAAGGCTGGCGGGGGATTCAGCGTAAATAACCCCAAACTGAACACCTCAGGTCGCAGTTTGTTGGTCAGCGCTTGGTAGGCCGCCTCAAAAGGCGTGAAGTTGACGGGGGCGGTGTCGCCGCTTATGTTGTGCCTATGGTCTTGAATGGCTGGCCACATATTGGCGCAGCACGCTGTCCATGAGCGATTGCCAGCCTTCGCCAGTGGATTTGAAATAGGCCAGCACCTCGGGGCTGTAGCGCACCGAAACCAGTTGTTTTTTGTTCTCGGACCTGGGGCGGCCGCGCAAACTTTTGAGCGGGACCATGGCCTTCAATTGGGTGGGCGTGAGTGGCTGCGCATCCGGATCGCTCCGTGCTGCGATGGTGATGGCCTTGTCCTCTTGCACGCTGGGCATGCGCACTGTGGGGCGCTTAGAAATTGTCGACATAGTGCTTTACCTCGCGTCGATTGGCACGGCGAAGGCTGATGATTCTTCGCGCGGGTGCCCGGTCTACAAATGCCACGAAGTACAGGGTTTCGGTCTTAGGTGCGAGCGCGATCATTCGCAGCTCCTTGTACTCAAATCGATCGTCAACCCATACCAGCGCGGATTCCCAATCGAGTTCACCGGCCATGCGCAGTGACAAACCATGTTTGATCTGGTTGGAAGCGTCTTTGGCCGGGTCGAACTCGATCTGCATTGTATTTGTGTAGCTACTGAAAATCAATGCTTCAGCGCAAAAACCCCAGACTGAACACCTGCGGGCGGAGCTTATCGGTCAGGGCTTGGTAGGCCGCTTCAAAGGGGGTGAAGTTGACGGGGGCGGTGTCGCCGCTTTTGTTGCGCTCGGCCAGGGCGTTGCGGATTTGGTACCAACCCACATCGGGGCGGTTGAGTTTGTATTGGTCGCGCACGGTGCGCACATCGGTGTGGGCGAAGTAGGCTTTCCACAGGCTGCGGCCCGCATCCAGCACGGCGGTGGCTTCGGCGGACAGGGTTTTGTCCGCCAAGTACTGGACCATGAAGTCGGATTCGAAGCGGTCGGGCGCGTCCACTTCGGCTTCGGTGTAGGGGATGAAGTGGTTGACGATGGACCACTTTTTACCGTTCCATTCGAGGTCGTCGGCGCTGGCGGTCAGGTTGCTGCCGTTGAAAAGCATCCACATCAAACAATCGGATTTGAACTCGTCAGTGAGTTGTCCTGTGGGTTGCAGAAATTGATCGCGGTCGTTGAGCCACGACGGTTTGATGAGGCGACGCACCGCAAAAACTACCGTGACTTTCTCAAGGTTTTCTGGGGTAACGTGAAATCCGTTGCCTTGACTACAAACTGAAGAAAATAAGGCCGTTAAAGTGCCCGAGTGTTGCAAATCATTGCTGTTGCTGAGCAGGTAACCGATCGCATCGGATCTCCATGAAGTGACCTTCGCGTGGCCAGTCTGTGGGTGTACGGCATTTTTCAGCGGAACGTGGGTGGCATCGGTTTTCAACCGCGGCATCCATATATTCAGATAACTGCTTTTGGGCAGGTTGTAAAAAGTTTTCTCGCCGATGGCCTTGGCGTTTTTATTCAGCACTTCGGTCACCACTTCAAGCAATGGTGTTTTGGTGGCGGTAAGTTGGTCGTTTTTCCAAACCAAAAAACCAATCGGAAAATCGCCCTTCAATCCGTCAAACGATTTGCTGTGCACAACAAAACCACCCAGGTATGTGGCATTCCACCGCTCGCGGAATTGTTCAAAATTGGGTGCGTTCACGTATTTCAAGGTGCTGAACATCGCCAAAGTGGCGGTGGGCATTTCTTGGGCTATCCGCGCTAAGAACTGCACAAATAACTCACGCGCCGCGTAACCGTAATCGGCCTTGTTCATCAAAGCGCCCATGCGCGTTTTCGCAACGTCCGTTTTGCCTTCGTTGCCTTGCGAATTGGCCGCCTCTGCATAAGGCGGATTGATCAACACCAAAATCTTCTTCCCCTCCGCAATCGCTTTGCGCAGAGCCGGGGGCACCTTGTTGGTCAGGTTGTAATCAATCTGTCCATCGTCGGTGATGTCGTCGTTCAGGTAGTCGTACTGAAAACGCTGCGCCGCAACACAGGTTTTGGTGGCTTTCATCACGTCGATGTCAGCTTGGTCCAGCGTGCTCATGTAGAGGTTGCGCGGGTTGCTGTGCTTGACTTCCAGGTTGCCCACGCCGCAGCACATGTCCCAGACGATGTAGTCCTTTTGCCAGTTGGCACCCAGCGTTTCGCTCAGCTTGTCATAGGCTTTGTCCACCACATGCAGGGGCGTGTAGTACGCGCCCTTGAAGCTGCGCTCGTCATACGGAATCAGGCTGTCGCGTCGCTCCAGCAGATAGTCGCGGTATTCCGATTTGGGCGGGCGGTGGTAGATGGCCCAAAACTGCCGGTAGCCTTCTTTGTTGCCCAGGTCAAAGTTTTTGCCCTTGAGCGAGAAGACCGGTGCGCCGTTTTTGTGCATCAACTCGGCGGGCAAATTGGCATGGGTGGACACGGTGCCGTCGTGCATGATGTCCGCGAAAAACAGCAGGGCGTAATCTTCTTCGCTCACACCCACGATCTCGCGCCCCACCATGGCCACCCATTTGTCAAACACCTGTTTCAGGTTGTCCGGCGTGATTTGTGTGCGGATGATGTCGCCCGACTTGATCGCGGCCTTGACGGTGCTGATGAACTCGTCTTCGTGCGTCTTGATCCTGAACGACACAAAGTAGGTGCCAATGTGGGCCGAGATGTCGTCCAGCGCTTCTTGCGTGAACTGGCTGGCCGACTTGCCCCATTGGATGGTTTTCTTGGCCAGAAAAGGCAGCACATCGGCGCTTTTCATGATGGCGGCTTTTTCGGTGTCGATCACCGCCAGAAATGGCGGCACATGCTCGCCTTTGTTCAGCGCCACCTGCACGTAATGCAGCAACTGGGTGAACATGGCGTAGCTGGAGTGGCGGTCGGTGTCTTTGGCTTCGAACCAGATCTAGCGGCTCTGGATGTCGATCAGGCCCTTGGTGTAGCCCTTGAGGCCCAGGGCCTTGATGTACGCGTCTTTGACGTCTTCTTCGCTCTTGGCGGCTTGCAGCTGGGTGTAGAGGCTCACGGCAGACAATGTGGATTAAAAAATCCACATTGTCTTGTAAATAAGTTATTAGGTACTCTTAAATTGCAAGTTATCGTTTCCCCAAGAGGGGCGAGCGACCCACCTTGTTTGATTCGACCACCTGCTTCGGTGGTGCAGAAAACTTCTCAAACGCTCCCTTTTTGGCCAAACAGGTGCTTGGGAAAAAATTGATGTTTACGTCAAGGTTTGTGGTTTGGGGTCCATTTCTTGATGCAATTATCAAAAAATGAAAGCTTGGCATGCCAGTGTCAGCCAAGCGAAGCGCCTCTTCATTGTTTGCTGACGGGGGCATCAACTGGGCGACAAGGGCGGCTTAAGCGTTCACGTTCACCACCACCCTCCCACGCACCTGCCCCGCCAGAATCTCGGCACCCAGACCGATCGCTTCGGCCAAGCCCACTTCGCGGGTCATGCGCTCCAGCTGTGCGGTGTCCAAGTCTTGGGCTAAGCGCGCCCATGCAGCTTCGCGCACGGCACGCGGGGCCATCACGCTGTCGATGCCCGCCAGTGTCACGCCGCGCAAGATGAAAGGCGCCACGCTGGATGGAAAGTCCATGCCCTGGGCCAAGCCGCAGGCGGTGACCACCCCGCCGTATTTCGTGCTGGCGCAAGCGTTGGCCAAGGTGTGGCTGCCCACGGTGTCGACCACGCCCGCCCAGCGCTCTTTGGCCAGCGGTTTGCCGGGGGCGCTCAATTCGGCCCGGTCGATCACGTCGCCCGCACCCAGCTGGCGCAGGTAGTCGGCTTCTTGCAGGCGGCCGGTGCTCGCCATCACGCGGTAACCCAGCTTGGCGAGCAGCGCAATCGCCACGCTGCCCACGCCGCCGCCAGCACCCGTGACCAAAATGTCACCTTTGTCCGGTGTGACGCCGTGCTTTTGCAGCGCCATCACGCACAGCATGGCGGTGTAACCGGCGGTGCCAATGGCCATGGCCTGGCGTGGGGTGAAAGCAGCAGGCAGCTTCACCAGCCAGTCGCCTTTCAAGCGCGCCTTTTGCGCCAAACCGCCACTGTGGCTCTCGCCCACGCCCCAGCCGTTCAGCACGACTTTGTCGCCTGCCTTGAACAGCGGGTGCTGGCTCTCGGTCACGGTGCCCGACAAGTCGATGCCGGGGGTGAGCGGGAATTTGCGCACCACCGGGCTTTTGCCGGTGATGGCCAGGCCGTCCTTGTAATTGAGGGTGGAGTAGTCCACCTGCACCGTCACATCGCCTTCGGGCAAGGCGCTGTCATCGAGTGTTTTCAGGGTGCAGCGGTAACCGGCGTCGTCTTTTTCAATTTGCAGGGCTTGGTAAGTCATGGGTGGTCCTGTGAGGGCGAGGTTTCGTAAATCAACATTGTGCCGCGCTGAACCTCGGGGGGCTGTCACCCTTGATGTGCCCAGTTAACATGCAAAACTGAACTCTACCTGCCCAACGCCCATGCCCCTTTCCAAGCCCCAAAAACCGTGGTCACGCCGCGATCTGCACCGTGCGGCTTTGGCTGCTGCGCTGGCCCCCTGGGTCACGCCTTGGGTGCAGGCCCAAAGCGCGCCTCCGAATTGGCAGGTCAACCCCTTCAGTCTGGGTGTGGCCAGCGGCCAGCCGCAGCCGGGCAGCGTGGTGCTGTGGACGCGCTTGCGCATCGACGAAACCGATGCCGCCCGCCAAGCGACGGGCGCGCCCGTGGTGTGTGAACTTTTTGCCGATGAGGCCTTGCGCCAACCCCTGCGCCAATGGCGCTTGAACACCGACCCTCGTCGTGGCCACAGCCTGCATGTGCTGGCCGATGGGCTGCAGCCAGGGCGTCATTATTGGTACCGATTTGCCAGCGCAAACGCTGTCAGCCCGGTGGGGCGCACCCGCACCAGCCCGGCTTTGAATGAGGCCGTGCGCCGCCTTCGCCTGGGTTTGGCGTCTTGCCAGCATTTCGAACAAGGCCACTTTGCCGCGCACCGCGACATGGCCGCGCAAGACCTGGACTTGGTGCTGTTCGTGGGCGACTACATCTACGAAAGCAGCAACAAACAATTCAAAATCCGGGCCCATGAGAGCGGCATGCCCCTCACGTTGGATGCCTACCGCGCTCGCCACGCCCATTACAAGAGCGATGCCCACTTGCAAGCCTGCCACGCGGCCCACCCTTGGCTCATGACCTGGGACGACCACGAGGTGGTGAACGACTACGCGAACGATCAGGACCAGAACTTCACCGAACCCACGGTGTTCTTGCAGCGGCGGGCGGCGGCGTACCAAGCTTACTTTGAGCACATGCCGCTGCGCTTAGGGCCCGACCCGCAGCAGCCCAGCCTGATGCGGATCCACGACCGCATGGCCTGGGGCACGTTGGCCGACTTGTGGACGCTGGACTGCCGCCAACACCGTGATCATCAGGCCTGCCCCGACCTGATGCGCGGTGGTGGACGCGTGGTCATGGGCTGCGATGCGCTGGCCGACCCGGCGCGCAGCATGTTGGGCCAGGCGCAAGAACAATGGCTGACCGCAGGTTTAACGCAAAGCCAGCGGCGCTGGAAGCTGCTGGCGCAATCCACCTTGATGGCCAGCAGTGGCATTCAGACCCCCTTGGGGCGCAGCGCTTTCACCGATGGCTGGGATGGTTACCCGCAAGCGCGGGCGCGGCTCTTACAAACCGTGGCCGATGCGCGACTGAGCGATGTGGTCATGCTCGGTGGTGATGTGCATGCCAACGTGGCGGCGCAGTTGCGCGTGCAGCCTGGCGATGAACGCTCGGCCGTGGTGGCCAGTGAGCTGGTCACCACCTCGGTGTCCACCCGGGGCATGTCGCCCAAAGTCATGGCGCAAATCCAGCGCGACAACCCGGACATCCGCCACGCCCGCTCGGACGAGCGGGGCTATACCTTGATCGACATCCGACCCGAGCGCCTAGAGGCGCAGTTCTTGACCACCCCGCACCCTGCCCAGCCCGATGCCCGACTGACACTGCAAGGCCGCTGGTCGGTGCTCCAAGGGATGGCGGGTGTTGTGCCGGGGTCTTGAAAAGACCCGGTCGTATCCAAGGGTAACCATGCGGTCTTTTTTTGGGCTGCGCGGCTAGAATCGCCGCATGAACACCTCTCTCGTGACTGCACCCAAGAAATCCTTCAAAGTTCAGATGCTCGCCGCCCGCGAGACCGCCATCATCCAGTCGGTCAACCGATTGCTGGCCGAAAAAGGCTTTGACGCGATGACGGTGGACGAGGTGGCGGCCGAGGTGGGCATCGCCAAGGCCAGCCTTTACAAACACTTCACCAGCAAAGAAGAGCTGGCCTGCGCCGCCATGGTCACCGCCATGCGCCGGGCGCAAGAGCTTATCCAGAGCACGGACTCCCAACTGGCGCCGCTGGACAAAATCAAGGCCGTGACCCGCTGGACCATGACGCTCAAGCTGCAAGGCCTGATGCCCTCACTGCCCAGCCAAAACTCCAGCCTGCGCGCCACCTTGATGGCCAGCAAGGACTACATGGATGGCCTGATGGAAGTGAGCGACGCTTTGGGCGGCTGGATCGAAGAAGCCCAAGCCCAAGGGCAAATCAACAAAGCCTTGCCTGCTGTTGCTGTGCTTTACACCTTGTTTGCTCGGGCCTGTGACCCCGTGCTGGAGTTCTTGAAAATGGGCGAGCAGCACACCGATGAGCAGATCCTCGATCTGGTGATGAGCACCTGCTTTGAGGGGCTGAACGCCCGCTGAAGCCCCAGATTCAGCGCACCAGCAGAACAGGCACTTTGCTGTTGGCCAGCACCTGCGTGGCGACTGAGCCCATGACCAGGTTGCCCAGTGTGCCGTGGCCGTGCGAGCCCATCACCACCAGGTCAAACTTGCCGCTGTCGGCGGTTTTAGAGATGGTCTCACCCGCATGGCCCACTTTGGCCAGGGTCTTGGCGTCGATGTCGTGGCGCAACAAAAATTGGGTCACCGGATTGAGCACTTTTTCGGCTTCGTCGCGGTGGTAGCTGTCCGTCATCTCTTTGCCCACGGCAGCGCGTGCGCGGGGAGGCAGTTGGGGGTTCACTGTCAGCAGGGTGTAGCTGTTGTTGGTGCTGAAAAGCTCGTCGTGCGTGGTCAAGTAGGCCAGCATTTTTTTGGTGTATTCACTGCCATCAACGGCCAATAAGATTTTCATGAGAGGCTCCTGTTTTGGATCAAACAAGCCTTCACTCTAAGCAAAGCAGGGCCGTGAAGTCTTGACCCAGGTCATGAAATCAGAGGGTTGTATGTGCCTTGGCATAAAGGCCGTGCGAACTCATGTGCCCTGCACCTCCAGCACGCATTGCGGCTTGAACATCAGTTGCTCTTTTTTGCGCGCATACCCCAGCGGGTTGGCCACCACGCGGCAGCCGTTTTGGGTGTAGTCGCTGGGGCAATGCAAATGGCCGTGCAGCCAAAGCTGAGCGTGGGGCAGCAAGTGGTCGAGTGCGTTGCAAAAACCGGCTGTGCCTGGCACACGGCCATAGCGCGGGTCGGCGCTGCTCAGGCTGGGTGCAAAGTGGGTGACCACCACGGTCGGACCCGAAAAAGGCACGCTCAATGCAGCGCTCAGCCAGTCTTGGCATTGCAGAGCTTGCTCGCGCAATCCCTCGGCCAGCCAGGCCTCACCTTGGCGCGTGGTGAGGGCTTTGCGCAGGTAATAGTTGGCGGCCCGAAAGGCCTTGTCGCGGGACTTGAGTTGGCGCGTGTATTGGCTGTTGGGGTGGCTGAAGTGGGCCGGGATTTTGTCGGTCAATGGGTCGGGGATGGGCTGCCCTGCCAGCGGCCCCAGCGCGTCAAAGTCTGTCCACAGCGTGGTGCCCACAAAGCGCACACCGCCCAGTTGGAGCACCTCGCGCTCCAGCCAAGTGATGCCCAGCCGCTCGCAGGTTTGTCGCAGCCGGGCGTGGGCCTCGTCAAAGTCCAGCCCATCGTACTCGTGGTTGCCAGGCACAAAGAGCACGGGTGTCGGCCAGCCGTGCAGCGGCGAAAACCGTGCCAGGCCAAAGTCGCCGTCGCCTGCGCTGGCCAACGCCGAGCCGGCTTGGTACGAGCCAATGTCACCTGCCAGCACCAGCACATCGGCACCCGGTGCATGGCTGGGCATGAAGTCGGGGTGGGACTCCAGGTGCAGGTCTGAAAGGAGTTGGATCTTCATGTCGGGATGTTGCGGGTTGGCACGGGGTTGTCAAATGCCTGCCGTGCCACTTGTTGCAGTTGGGTGCGCAGCCATTGGTGCGGGCTGTCTTGTTGGCGTTTGCGGTGCCAAATGGCATGCACTTGCACAGGCGGCACGTCAAAGGGTAACTCGTGCAGCACCAATTCATGGGCCATGCCGGTGGTGGGCACAAAGTGGCGCGGCAGCACGGTGAGCAAATCGGAGTTCACCACCACCCGCCCTGCCGTGAAAAACTGGTTCACGGTGAGCACAATGCGCCTTTGCTGCCCGATGGTCGCCAGGGCTTCGTCCACAAAACCGTAGGCCCGCCCGGAAAAGCTGACCAGCAAATGCCGGGCCGCGCAATAGTCCTGCAAGCTGATGGGCCGCTTGGCCAGCGGGTGGCCTTTGCGCATCACGCACACGTATTCGCCTGAATACAGGCGCTGGTGTTCAAAAGGAATGGCCTCGCCCGACTGCGCGCGAGCGGTCAGGTCGGCCAGCACCGCCGGAAAGTAGCCCAGCGCGATGTCAGCGCCGTCTTCGCTCAGCAGCTTGCGCGGGTCGCGCGTGGTCAGGGGCAGGACCCGCAGGGACACGCCGGGGGCCTGCAGCTCCAGCTGGCGGGCCAGCCCGCCCATGAGTTCGGCGGCAGTGGCGTCGGCCATGGCCAGCACAAAGGTGCTGTTGGCCAATTGCGGCTCGAAAGCGCTGGGCACGATGGCCGCCTGCAATTGGCGCAGCGCCTCGCGCACGCTGGGCCACAGGGCCAGCGCCCGGGGTGTGGGCTCCATGCCATGGCCGTGGCGGCGCACGAGTTCATCGCCCAAGGCCTCGCGTAAACGGCGCAAGGCATTGCTCACGGCCGGTTGGGTGAGTGACAGGTTGTGCGCGGCCCGGGTCAGGCTGCGCTCGGCCATGACCTCGTCAAACACCCGCAGCAAGTTCAGGTCGAGGGTGCGAAAAGAGTGGGTGTTGGCGGTGGGCATACAGAGGTCTTCAACTATCACCATTATGAATGACTGACATCATGAAGATAAAGTTGAATGGCATTGGTAAAAACCCTATGATTTGCAGCATGGTTTTGATAATTTGGATTGCCAAAGAAATCAAAACTGACTCAAGGTAATGCAAAATGAACACCACCAACACCAAATCTATCCTGGGCACCATGCCCGCCATCTCTGCGGCCATTGCCGCACCCAGCACCTCCAGCAAAACCCTGGCAAACCTGTTGCTCGCCGCAGCTGTGGCTTCACTCGTTGTCGTGTTCGATCAGATGATCGACAGCTGGGCAGAGTCGCATGTGGTGGCCGCTTGGCTGGCGCTGTGGGCCGTGGCCGTCTTGGCCATTGTTTTGCTGCGCGGCCTGACACGCCACTTGGCGCAAAACCTGATGATTGGGTTGGACGCCTGGTCGGCCCATGTGGCCCGCAGCCGTGCCGACGAGCGTTTGTGGTCCATGGCGCAATCTGACCCGCGTCTGATGAGCGACCTGCAAGTGGCCATGGACCGCGCCAGCGAAGCCAAAGGTCCGGTCCGTGACCTGGAAACTCTGATGAACCGCCGCGCTGCCCGACTGGTGCGCGACCGCATGTACTACATCTGAGCGGGTCGTCAAAACGCTGAGTAAATCTCGCAAAGCGTGGGGTCTGGTTGCGGGACCATATCGGCCAGATCTCATTGGAAAGGTCGATGTTGGTCAGCGGCTATAGGCCAGACCGAGCGCCACGCCACCAAACAAATCACCCTCGACCAGCGGAACGCCTGCAAATTCAGACTGCAAGGCGGACTGAAAAGTGCTTAAGGCCGATGATCCACCCGTGAGGTAAACCGCATCCAGCGATGCATCCGTGAGGCCTGCGCGCCGCACGCATTCGCGTGCGCAAGCCACAGTGCGGTCCAGCAAGCCGTGCAAATGAGCCTCCATGTCGTTCACGCCCAGACGCGCTTGCAAGCCGCGTTCGATCACCGCCAGAGCTATGTCCGTGTTCGCCCGGGTGAGTGAGCAGCGGATCTTGGCCTGCTCCACCTCATGGGCCAACAAATGGCCATGGCGCTCGGTCAGTACTTGCATCAAGCGTTCGTAAAGGCGCATGTCGCTGTAATTGCTGCGCAGGGTTTTGGCATGGGCAATGGCCTTGGGTTGATATTGCCAATGGATCAGGTGCCAAGTGGCCAGGTCAAAAAACACGCGGCTGGGCACTTCGCGCTGTTCGGGTCCGGTGTGTTTGTAGCCCAGCAGGGGCATGACCTGCGCCAAATTCAGTTGTCGGTCATAGTCGGTGCCTCCAATGTGCACACCCGTGGTGGCCAAAATGTCAGCGCTGCGGTTGGCGTGCCGCATGCGTTCAGGCCCCAGGCGCACCACCGTGAAGTCTGAGGTGCCGCCCCCCAAGTCGACCACCAATACAGTGTTTTCGTGCGTGAGTCGCTGCTCGTAATCCAGCGCAGCGGCAATCGGCTCCAGCTGAAACGACACCTCGTCAAAACCCACCGCCTCAACCGTTTGGCGCAGTGAGGCTTCGGCCTGAGCGTCGCGCTTGGGGTCTTCGTCCACAAAATGCACCGGGCGGCCCATCACCACGCGGCGCGGCGCGCTGCCCAAGTGCTGCGTGGCCCGTTCGCGCAGGGTGGCCAAAAAGGTGGCGATGATGTCCTGAAAACTGATTTGTTGATGACCGATTTGCGTGGTCTCCATCAGCAGCGGGCTGCCCAGCAGGCTTTTGAGCGATCGCATCAAGCGCCCCTCGGTGCCTTCCAGGTAGTGCTTGAGGGCATCTCGCCCAAAGTGGGTGCTGTTGTCTTCGGCGTTGTAGAAAACGGCCGTGGGCATGGCCTGTGCCTCGCCCTCCAGCGCGATCAGGCGGGCGCTGCCCTCGGGGCCGAGCCAGGCCATAGCGGAGTTGGAGGTGCCGAAATCGATGCCGAGCGTGCCGGCGCGGGAAGAAGTCATGTGTAAGGGAAGGTGCTGAGGCGAAAATGGCAGGCCAAAGCGCTGACCGTCGAAGGACCCGGGATTCTGCCACCGTCAGCCCTGTCAAATCGGGGAGAATCGGCTTTGTTTCAATTTTGATCACACACCCACCATGACCGACGTCCCCACCTCTGCTGCCGATGCCCGCCCCGCACTGCCCGACCGCCTGGCCATTGACGCCCGCAGCCCGCACCATGTGCGTGCCGTGTTCGAGCACGACATTGGCATCCGCTTCAATGGCAAAGAGCGCAACGACGTCGAGGAATACTGCATCAGCGAAGGCTGGGTGCGTGTGCCCGCAGGCAAAACGCTGGACCGCAAAGGCCAGCCCCTGCTGATCAAAATCAAAGGCACGGTCGAAGCGTTTTACCGTTGAATCCGCGCATGACCGAAGCAGCACGCAAGCTCCCGCTCGAAGGCCTGCGCGTCGTCGAGTTCACCCACATGGTCATGGGCCCCACTTGCGGCATGGTGCTGGCCGACATGGGGGCCGAGGTCATCAAGGTCGAGCCCATCGAAGGCGACCGCACACGGCACTTGTTGGGCTCAGGCGCGGGGTTTTTCCCCATGTTCAACCGCAATAAAAAGAGCATCCAGCTCAATTTGCAAAACCCCGAGGGTGCCGAGATGGCGCGCCGCCTGTGCGCCACGGCCGATGTGGTGGCCGAGAACTTCAAACCCGGCTCCATGGCCAAGTACGGCCTGGACTACGCCAGCTTGTCAGCCGCCAACTCCAAGCTCATTTACGCCAGCCTCAAGGGATTTTTGCCCGGCCCGTATGACCACCGCACCGCGCTCGACGAGGTGGTGCAAATGATGGGCGGCCTGGCCTACATGACGGGCCGCCCCGGCGACCCGCTGCGCGCAGGCACCAGTGTGAACGACATCATGGGCGGCATGTTCGGCGCGATTGGCGTGCTGGGCGCACTCATCCAGCGCGGCATCACCGGGCGCGGGCAAGAAATCCAGTCGGCGCTGTTCGAGAACAACGTCTTTTTGGTGGGCCAACACATGCTGCAGTACGCCATCACCGGCAAGGCCGCTGAGCCCATGCCCAACCGCATCTCGGCCTGGGCGGTGTACGACGTGTTCACCGTCAAAAACGGCGAGCAAATCTTTTTGGCCGCTGTGAGCGACGCGCAGTGGGCCGTCTTTTGTGATGTGCTGGGCTTTGCCGACCTCAAGGCCGATGCGCGTTACAGCAGCAACAACGCTCGCGTGTCCTTGCGTGCCGAATTGATGCCGGATTTGCGCCGTCGCCTGGCTGCATTCACCGCCGCCGAGCTGACCGCGATTTTTGAAAAAGCGGGCCTGCCCTTTGCGCCCATTGTCAAGCCCGAAGAGTTGTTTGACGATCCGCACCTTCGGGCCACCGGCGGCTTGGCCGATGTTCGCCTGTCCGATGGCCCCAGAGCGGGGCAGACCGCACCCGCCGCCTTGTTGCCCTTCACCATGGGCGGGCAGCGCCTGGGCGTGCGCCAGCAGCCGCCCACACAAGGTGAGAACACCGACGAGCTGCTGCAAAGTCTGGGCCTGAGCGCGGCAGAGATTGCCCACTTGCGCAGCATTCAAGCGGTCGCTTGATGTTTTGGGGCAGGGTTTCAGGGCTTGACACACCGAACCCCAGCGACGACCATCAGCCCATGTCCATCCAGGTATTGATTTTCGGCATCCACCTCGCGCGCAGCACGCGGGGCAAGCCCTGCGCACCGCCGCAGGGTTTTTAAACACCTCCCCTGTTTCGTTTGACCGATTTCAATTCGGGCCGCGCTCATCCTGCAGCGCGGTCCTGCTTTTCACTGGAGATTTTCATGGCCGATTTGTTTGACAACCCCATGGGCCTGTGCGGCTTCGAGTTCGTCGAGTTCGCATCCCCCACCCCCAACACCCTGGAGCCTCTGTTCGAGCAGATGGGCTTCTCGCTGGTGGCCAAGCACCGATCCAAAGACGTGGTGCTCTACCGCCAAGGCGACATCAACTTCATCGTCAACCGCGAGCCTAAAAGTTTGGCCGGTTACTTTGCCGCCGAGCACGGGCCGTGTGCCTGCGCACTGGCGTTTCGCGTCAAAGACTCGCACTTGGCGTATGCGCGTGCCCTCGAACTGGGCGCACAGCCGGTGGATGTGCCCACCGGCCCCATGGAGTTGCGTCTGCCCGCCATCAAAGGCATTGGCGGCGCGCCATTGTATTTGATCGACCGCTTTGAAGACGGCAAAAGCATCTACGACATCGACTTTGAATTCATCGACGGCGTGGACCGCCACCCGCCGGGCCATGGCCTCAAGCTCATCGACCACATGACGCACAACGTCTACAAAGGACGCATGGCGTATTGGAGTGGCTTTTATGAAAAGCTGTTCAACTTTCAGGAGATTCGCTACTTCGACATCAAGGGCGAATACACGGGCCTGACCAGCCAGGCCATGATGGCCCCGGACGGCATGATCCGCATCCCGCTGAACGAAGAGTCGGGCAAAACCGGCGGCCAGATCGAAGAGTTCTTGATGCAGTTCAACGGCGAAGGCATCCAGCACATTGCGCTCTTGACCGACGACCTGTTGAAAAGCGTGGACGCGCTGCAGATGGCGGGCATCCCGCTCATGACCGCGCCCAATGACATCTATTACGAAATGCTCGAAGAGCGCCTGCCGGGCCATGGCGAGCCGGTGGCCGAGTTGCAGGCGCGCGGCATTTTGATGGATGGCTCCACCGCCAATGGCGAAAAGCGCTTGCTGCTACAAATCTTCAGCCAAACCCTGCTGGGCCCGGTGTTCTTTGAATTCATCCAGCGCAAAGCCGATGAAGGCTTTGGCGAAGGCAACTTCAAAGCGCTGTTTGAAAGTCTGGAGCGCGACCAGATTCGGCGGGGGGCGATTCAGGTGGAGTGAGTGGGCAACTGAACAGGATGGTGGAGCGTTTACTGCTTTTTCAGAACGACGTGCCTTCCGTCTTTGAAGGTGCCTGTGAGCGTCAGTTCGTCTGTGCGGTCAAGCGTCAGGACGAAGGAAGGGCAACCAGTGATAACGCTCGGACCCTCCACGTTGAAAATCATTTTTGCGTTTGGCATTGGCTTGATCGACAGTGGGAAATCGCGATTGAGACAAGTGGCTTTGCTCGCAGCGGTAACGTATCGCCAAGTCCCACCCGCCTGCGAAATCTTCACTTGGATCTGGAGTTCATTTGCAGTACTTGGCGATTTCGTTGTTCCTATCCATTCGCCATATAAGGTGTCGGCGCTCTGAGCTTGCGCCAGAGAACTGACGAGTAAGAGCATGGACGCGGTTTTGGTGAGAAGGTTCAAGATGTCTCCTTAGGATGGAAAAAAATACTTTATTTTACTTTATCTAAGTATTTAAATTTTTTTATTTAAAAAATTGACAACTTTTACTATGAGCTCCTACGAATCTTCAATACACAATCACAGGCTGTGTAAAATCCACCTTGGTAGTCACTTTTGACTACCTTTGAATGGAGCTTGTCATGCCCGCTGTTCCTGCCAGCACCCCCACCAGCCTGAAACTGCCCGGTGCTCTCAAACTTCAGCTCGAAGAAGATGCCAAGCAAATGGGCATGAGCCTGCACGCTTTCATGGTGAGCACGCTGGCCGATGCCGCGCATCGCAAGCGCTTGCGGCAAACATTTGCACAAGACTCGGCCGATGCGCTGGCCGTCATGAAGGCCACCGGCACAGGCCATGCGATCGAGGATGTTCGGGTTTATTTTTCTCAACTGAAAGAACATCGTCAGGGGAAAAGCGCGCCTCCTGCACCCTTGCAACCGAAAAAAATGGGTTGAGGTGTGAACACCGTATTTCTAAGCCCGGCGGCATTCCAAGATTTGGTGTGCCTAGAAGCGTTTTTGTACGAGTCCGAAGACCCATTGGCTGGAGAACTGCTCGATTTCATCTTGGATGCCTTGCAAGTGTTGACGCATCAACCCGGCATAGGCCGTCCGGTGGAAGGCGGTTTGCGTGAACTGATCATCTCTCGTAGGCGCAGCGGCTATTTGGCGCGCTATGCGTTGGACGATGCCTTGGACCGGGTCATGGTGGCCCGCATTCGTCACCAGCGCGAGGCTGGCTACCAAGACGGAGAGGTTTAACGCGCCTCAATCTGCCTCATTGCACACCCGCAGCACCTGCGCGCCATAGGTTTCGAGCATTTTCACGACATGCACGCCGACATCCAGGGCATTGGCGGCGCACTCTTGTGGTGAATCAACCGGTTTGAAGAAGACAAAAGCAGTTGCGGCATCGGCATTGAATTCATCGAGGGCGCGGACCGACACCCGCTTGGCCAAGGCAAACCCGTGGCCGAATGGAAAGCGTGCGGCATTTGGATGGACTAATCAACCGCAAGGGGCCAGGAGCATCTGCTGCTTTAAATCTTCGGCCAAACACTGGTGGGTACGGTGTTTTTTGAGTTCATGCATCGCAAAGCGCACGAAGTCATTGGCAAAGACAACTTCAAAGCACAGCTTGAAAGCCTGGAGCGCGATCAGATTTGGCGTGGGGCGAGTATTTCGGATGTTTTCTGAAAGTAGACAACACCTGCGCCCTTGTGTTTGAATCTGTTTTTTAAAACAAGTCTGCACGCCATGAACAGTCAACCCCAACAAACAAGATCTGAGAATTCTGCAGGCGTCTTGACCTCGCGTCGCAGCTTGCTGCAATGTGGCTTGTTAC
The DNA here is from genome assembly GCA_027486495.1 of Comamonadaceae bacterium. Taxonomy (GTDB): domain Bacteria; phylum Pseudomonadota; class Gammaproteobacteria; order Burkholderiales; family Burkholderiaceae_C; genus Limnohabitans_A. The sequence continues at coordinate 35,641 of JAIXOZ010000117.1, forward strand.
TTGCTGGAGGATGGGGTGGCAGTTTGGCAGCTCAAACGGCATACCCGCAAAGACCCATCAAATTCATTGTGCCTTTTGCGGCGGGAGGGTCTGCCGACCTGGTGGCCCGATTGTTGTCGGAGCGGCTTGGGTTGGCTTTGGGGCAAACGGTGATCGTGGACAACCGAGGCGGCAATGGTTCGGTTTTGGGCACAGAAATCGCTGCCAAGGCCGCACCCGATGGCTATACGATTTTGCTCAGCAACGGTGCTGCCATGACCACCGGCCCTTTGATGGGTCAGATCACCAACTACAAGCCATTGAGCGATTTTGTCCATCTCAATTTGTTCGGCACTTTCACGAATGCGCTGATCGTCCGGGCCGACCATCCGGCTAAAAATGTTCAGGATTTATTGAACATGATTCGGCAGCAGCCGGGCAAGATCAACTATGGCTCTGCGGGCGTGGGGTCAGCAGGGAATCTGACGGGTGAATTGCTCAAGCAGTTGGCAAAAATCCAAATGGTTCATATTCCTTACAAGGGGTCGGGACCGGCGTTCAATGATTTGATGGGCGGGCAAATTGACTTCATGTTCAATGCACTGATTGCGTCAGCACCCCACATCAAGGCAGGGCGAGTGCGCGCTCTGGCATTGACGGGGCACCACCGTGACACCGAATTCTCCCAAGTGCCCACATTGTCCGAAACTGTGCCCGGCGCGGTTGGGGATGCCTGGTTTGGTTTGTCGGTGCCAGCGAAAACACCTCTGCTGGTACAAGAGCGTTTGCGGGCTGACATGGCGCGCGTTTTGGCGAATCCGGAAATGCGCTCCAAATTGGCCGAATTGGGCATGCAGCCTTTGGGGCTAGACCAAGCAGAATTTCAGACTTTTCTGGATCAAGAGATCAAGAAATGGGGCCCGGTGATCACGGCCGGTCAACTCAAGGCGCAGTAATCGGGACGAGAGCTTCGGCGGTTCAGGGCAAGGCGGCAGACTCGCGTAAGCCGGTGATCATCGATGTATTGAGCAAATGCGCTTTGTGCAGGACGGGGTCGCTGGCCTTGCGCTGCAATTCTTCCATGGCAGCTTGGCGTTTTGACATGTCTCTCTCCTGCATGCGAGCCCGGTTGCGGCCAGATTGCTCCAGCACATGAGAAATGGCTATCGGGCGGCGTTGACGCTCATACAAAGCCAAAGCTTCAAGGCCACTTTGACCCTGCAGTATGGCGCCCAGTTTTTCGCTGAGGTTGAACGCATCGTGGATGCCACCGTTCATGCCCATGCCGCCACTGGGACTGTTGAGATGGGCTGCATCGCCGACCAGAACCACACGACCCGTGACGTACTGTTTCACCACCCGTTGATGAATTCGGTAGGGTCGAATTTCCAGGACATCGTAAGCTTCGTTGCGTGGCCAGATGCGCTGAATCTTTTGTTGGACTGCGGTTTCTGAGGTGGCCTGTTCAATGGTTTCTTCTTCATCCGGATACAGACTCACGCGCCATAAATCACGCAGCCGCAGCAAACTGAAAGTACCACGTTCGCTCCAGCAGTAATTGATATAGGAAAGACTTGGCAAATGCTCATGAAACGCAAACCGAGTGGTTGCCAAAATGGTGGTCTCCGGAAAAGTCAATCCATCGAATTCCAAATTCAATTGTTTTCTGACTGTGCTGTGACCGCCATCAGCACCCACCAAAAATGAGGCATCGAGATGATTCAGTTGACCGTCTGGCGACTGGAATTGCACGTTGACCGAGTGGTCATTTTGTGAAAAACCGATCAATGGACAGCCCCAATGCACCTGCACATGTGGCAAATTTGTTTGGATGTGTGTCAACAACAGTTCTGACAATCGCCATTGCTCACATTGCAAGCGATAGGGATGCGCGGTTTCGTCTTTCAAAACAGACAGGTCAAACTCGGCATACTGACCCGTCGAGTGCATGCGTACTTGCCAAGTGGGCGCGATCAGTCCGGCTGCAATCAATCCGGCCGTGATGCCATGCTCTTGCAGCATGTCGAGCGTGGGCGGATGAAACGTGGAGGCACGCAAACCGCGCGCCAACTCGGACTCTGATTCGAGGACAGTGCAAGCGATGCCCATATGACCCAGGCGCATAGCCAACACCAGGCCTACAGGACCTGCACCAGAAATGACAATGTGTTTGATGTTCATGTTGTAGCAGGGGCGATGCCCATGGCCTGAGCTCTGTGAGCCCAGTGTCTGGCTTCCAGCCAAACTTGAAGTTCAGAGGGCCCTGAGTGGGTGTTGGAGATGGCTGCGACCGATTGCCACATCAAAGCCAGCATGCTCGACAACCATGGCGGACCCATGCGATCGCGTTGGATCAACAGCGTTTTCAGACTAGGCATGCCGGTGCCCAGCATCAAAACAGCATCAGCGCTCGAGGTGCGTAAAGCCAGGGCTGCGTTGTTGGCCGACTCGCTAGAGGTCGTGTAAATGGCATGAAAACCTGGATCAGATGCGTTCACAGCCTGGACTGTGCCGATGTCAAAACCATGCGACACCCAATAAGCGATGCTCGCTTGTGTGAGGTCATTGGGGTAAGGCGAGAGCAAATCCAATCGACGGGCGCCCAATGTCTTTAAGGCTGCGGCCACGGCCAGACCGGCGGTGACAACGGGGATGTTCAGGCGCGTTTGCCAAGCGTTGACCCATTGGGCCTCTTGTTTGCGGCCCATCAAATAGGACGAGCCCGTGCAGGCCAGTGCCAGAACCGACAGCGGGGCATTGCCAAATTGAAGCAAGCTGGATTCAAGCTGGTCAAAATAATCCGTCAATCGCTGATTCAGGCTGGGTGCTTTGCTGACGAGGCGAGCATTGACGAGCGAATAGCCTGTGGGCAACAAGGCCCAGGCTTCAGGTTCTACGGTGGTGTTGGCCTGCGGAGTCAGCAGACCGATCAAGCCAAAAGGTGCGTATTCCAAGCTCACAAAAAAGTAGTTCCGTTGAATTTCGAGATTTAATAAAGGTTTCATTGTGAACCCAAGCCTGTGACTTGGGCCACACCCGACCCATTCAATGGCAACCTAAACGCGTCGCATAGGTGACTAATTGGCATGAACAAAAGGACCTTCTAGGTTTTAGTCAGGTTGCAATCACGTAGATATCACGACATAGTGGATTAATAGCTTTCACCACGGAGACTGTCCACATGAAAATAAGCGTCAACGGCAAATCCCACACGCTGGATGTCGAACCCGAAATGCCCTTGTTGTGGGCATTGCGCGATGAACTCGACATCAAAGGCCCCAAGTTCGGTTGCGGCATCGCCCAGTGTGGGTCGTGCACGGTGCTGCTCAATGGCGAGCCCGTGCGCTCTTGTGCTTACCCGGTTTCGGGCGCTTCGGGGCAAAAGGTCATCACCATCGAAGGCTTGGCCGACAAGGGCCGCTTGCACGCCGTGCAGCAAGCCTGGATCGACCATCAAGTGCCTCAGTGCGGTTACTGCCAAGGCGGGCAGATGCTCGCTGCAGTAGCGTTGCTCAAGAAAAAGCCCAAGCCCACCGATGAAGACATCGACGCCGCGATGACCAACATTTGCCGTTGTGGCACCTACGCCCGCATGCGCACTGCCATCCACGCCGCTGCCAAGAAAGGGTCCCGCGCATGAGCACCCCAGACCTGACCTCCGGCATGGACCGCCGCCATTTCTTGAAGATCTCCAGCACCGCCACGGCGGGCTTGTCGATGGGATTTTTCGTGCCGCAAAGCGCACAAGCGGCCGCAACGCCGCAGCTCAATGTATGGGTCGAAATCGAGCCCAACGACACGATTGTCATCCGCTACGCCCGTGCAGAAATGGGCCAAGGCAGCATGACTTCAGCGCCCATGATGATTGCCGAGGAGTTGGAGGCCGATTGGAAAAAAGTGCGCGTCGAATACGCCACAGCCCATGAAAACCTGCGCACCAAACGCGCTTATGGCGACATGGCTTCGGTGGGCAGCCGCACCATCCGAAATTCGCAGGAATACCTGCGCAAAGCGGGTGCCACCGGGCGCGAGATGCTGATTGCCGCTGCTGCTCAGCAGTGGGGCGTGCCAGCCAGCGAGTGCAAAGCAGCGCTGAGCAAAGTCACCCATGTGCCCAGCAAGCGGACCCTCAGCTACGGCAAACTGGCCGCTGCGGCTGCCAAAATGGAAGCCCCCAAAGACGTCAAGCTCAAAGACCCCAAAGCTTGGACGCTGATCGGCAAATCCATTCCCCGCGTGGACATTCCTGACATCGTGACCGGACGCGTGAAGTACGGCATCGACGCCCAAGTTCCTGGCATGCTGCACGCGGCCATTGCGGCTTGCCCTGTGTTCAACGGCACCATCAAAAGCATGGACGCCTCCAAGGTGGAAAACCGCAGAGGCATCGTCAAGGTGCTGAACTTGGGCACCTTTGTGGCCGTGGTGGCTGACAACTGGTGGCGCGCCAAAGAAGCGCTGCGCGATGTGGCGGTGGACTGGGATGTGGGCGAGCATGGCACCTTGAGCAGTGGCGCCATCATGGCCCACTTCAAAGCCGGTATGGAGCAACCAGAACTGGCGGTAGCCCGCAACGACGGCAACACGGCCGACGCGCTGAGCAAAGCGGCCAAGGTCATCGAGGCCGAGTACTTCACGCCCTATTTGGCGCACGCCACCATGGAGCCCATGGTGTGCACCGCTTGGTTGCAGGGCGACCAACTCGATGTGTGGTGCTCCACGCAAAACCCCGAATCCACTTTGGCCGTGGCGGCGGCGACAGCGGGCGTGCCCCAGGCCAACGTGAAAGTGCACCCGATGCAATTGGGTGGGGGTCTCGGGCGCAAAAGCCCACAAGACTTCACACGCCAAGCCGTCACGATTGCCAAGGCCATGCCCGGCAAGCCCATCAAAATGCTGTGGTCCCGCGAGGAAGAAATCCAGCACGGCTTGTACCGTCCGGCCAGCCTGATGCGTTTCAAGGCGGGTTTGAGCGCCACGGGCAAAGCCGAGGCGCTGCACATCCGGGTGAGTGCCCCTTCCATTTTGGCCACTTTGCTGAAACTGCCCTTGCCCAAAGGGGTGGATGGTCAGGCCGTGGCCAGCTTCAACGACCACCCCTATGACATTCCCAACACCTTGGTGGACTATGCCCAGCGCAACACCAATGTGCCTGTGGGTTTTTGGCGTACCGTAGGCCATTCACAAAACCCGTTTGGGCGAGAGTGCTTCATCGACGAGATGGCTCAGGCAGCATCCAAAGACCCGGTGGAATACCGATTGGCCATGCTGCCCAACAATGAAAAAGCCAACCGTGACCGTGCCATCTTGTTGGCCGTGACCAAAGCAGCCGGATGGGACAAAAAGCCTGCACCGGGCGTGTTCCGGGGCGTGGCCGCCACCGACGGTTATGGCAGCTGGACGGCTTGCGTGTGCGATGTCTCGATCAACGCCAAGAACGAGGTCAAGATACACCGCATCGTGATCGGCATTGACCCCGGTTACGCCGTCAACCCCGACAACATCGTGGCCCAGTTCCAGGGCAGCGTGGTGCACGGTTTGACGGCCATCTTCTGGGGTGAAAACACCATCAAGGATGGACGAGTGGAGCAATCGAACTTCCACGATTACCGCATGATGCGTTTGAACGAAATGCCCAAGGTGGAGGTGGTGATTGCGCCCACGGGCGGCTTCTGGGGCGGAGTCGGCGAGCCAGCCCAGGCGCCTTTGGCGCCTGCGGTGGCCAACGCCATATCGGCCGCTTTGGGCAAACGCATCCGCAGCTTGCCCTTGAAAAACCATGGTTTGACTTTGGCACGCGCATGACGGTGCTGGGCTTGGCGCGGCTTTGGGCTTTGGTGTGCAGCGCTGGCTGGGGCTGGGCCGTTGCGCAAACGCCAGAGACCATCAGCGTGGCCTCGCCAGATCGGGGCAAAGCCTTGCTGTTGCAAAGACAAGACAGCGGCTGTGTGCTGTGCCACCAAGTGCAGGGTTTGCCTGCGGGTGGTGCACTCGGCCCGTCTTTGGTCGGGTTGGCCGATCGCAGCTCCAAAGAACAAGCCCGCGAGCGCATCGCCGATGCCCGGCGTTTTAACCCGCAAACCATCATGCCCGCCTATTTCAGCACCGAGGGTTTGAACAAGGTGGCGAACCCCTACAAGGGTCAAACCATTTTGACGGCGCAGGGGCTTGAAGACATCTTGAGTTACTTGTTCTTGCCCAGCAAGGCCACGCCATGAAGTGGCCCACATTGACCCGTCGCGAGGGCTTGCGGCAAGCGCTGCGGGCCGGACTTTATGGGGCTGCTGTTCAGCTGTGGCCCAGCCAGGCCCAAGACATGGCGTCAGGGCAGTTGTTGAGCGTGGCGAAAATGATCGAGCCCCTGACCCAGGGCGCTCGTGTGTTGGAGCAAGACGTGAAATGGGTGGCCCCCGTGTTGGCCGACAACGGCACTTTGGTGCCGGTCACGGTGCAAGTGCAAAGCCCCATGACGCCCCAAGACCATGTGACACATGTTTACCTGTTGTCTCAGCGCAATCCGGTGACGCGCATGGCGGTTTTTCATTTGGGTCCATGGAACGGCCGCGCCGAAGTCAGCACGCGCCTGCGCTTGGCGGGCACCCAGCAAGTGGTCGCTTTGGCGCGCTTGTCCAATGGCGAGTTTCGCTATGGTCAGATGGAAATCATCGTCACCGAGTCGGCTTGCGTCGACGCCTCATGACCATGGCATTTGCACGCATCCAATGGCCTGAACGCGTCCTCGCGGGGGACGTGGTCAAAGTCCGTTTGTTGGTCCAGCACCCCATGGACACGGGTTATCTGCAAGACCTGTTGGGCAAATTGGTGCCACGCAACGTGATCCAGTCATTGACCTGCACCTGGGGCCAACAAGTGGTGTTCCGTGTGGAGCCTTCTTCGGGGATTTCGGCCAATCCTTTGTTTGAATTTTTTGTGCGCGCAGAACAAACGGCCGAAATGCATGTGGCGTGGATCGATGACCGGGGTGTCAAAGGCCACTTGCGGCAAATGCTGCCGGTCTTGCCCAAGACCAGCCCCTGAGCGCATGGGAAGCAGAGCGTTCGCATCGATGCCCGCAGCTTGGTGTGTGCGCACCGTGATCCCGTTGTGCTGGCCTTCTCTCATGCTGATCGCGTTGTGGGGGGTGAGTGGGTACGCCGCTGCGCAAACGCCAGTGCCACCCGCACGCAGCTTGCCTTTGTCGCAGCTCAAATCGGGCCTGCATTATTCGGGCAAGGATGTGCAAGCCTTGCAAGCCGACGAATTTGCCAACCCCGCCCAACTCTGGCTGAGCCAAGGCGCGCAAGCGTGGGGCCAGCCCAGTGCCGCGAACGGCAAATCGTGCGCGAGTTGCCACGGCGCAGTGGCCACCAGCATGAAAGGTGTGGCCACGCGTTTGCCCGCCATCGATGCCACCAGTGGGCGATTGTTCAACCTCGAAGACCGCATCAACCAATGCACCAC
>JAIXOZ010000031.1 GCA_027486495.1 Comamonadaceae bacterium
GGAGATATTGGGGTCAGATCCCGATTCTTTTCAAGCGCTCACTGCCACCGAAGCCGCGATCACCGCAGCAAAGGCCACCGCCAAAGTGAAAGGCAAAAAGAAGGCCGCGCCTGAAGCCATTGCAGAAACACCCGAAGTGCCCACCCCCCAGTGGCTCAGCCTCACCGGTGCCAACCTGCACAACCTCCGCCAAGTCGATGTGCAAGTGCCTCTTAAACGTTTGGTCGCCGTGACCGGCGTCAGCGGTTCCGGCAAATCCACGCTGGCCCGTGACGTTTTGTTGGCCAACGTGCAGGCGCTGGTCAGCCAGCGTTCCACGTTTGCAGGCCGCACCGCACAAGACGCGGGTCAGCGAGTTGCTTTGAACGCGTGCAGCGATGTGCAAGGCTTTGAAACCATTGACCGCGTGCTCGAAGTCGATCAAACCCCGATCGGCAAAACCCCGCGTTCGTGCCCGGCGACTTACATCGGCTTTTGGGACACGATCCGCAAGCTGTTTGCCGAAACGCTGGAAGCCAAAGCCCGTGGTTACGCCGCCGGGCGCTTCAGCTTCAATACGGGCGAAGGCCGCTGCCCGAGTTGTGAAGGTCAAGGCATGCGCACCATCGAGATGAGCTTTTTGCCCGATGTGAAAGTGCCTTGCGAAACCTGCCGAGGCGCCCGATTCAACCCGGAAACTTTGGCGGTGACGTGGCGCGGCAAAAGCATTGGCGACGTGTTGCAAATGGAAGTGGACGAAGCCGTGGACTTCTTCGCCACCATGCCCAGCATCGCGCACCCGCTGCAGTTGCTCAAAGACGTGGGCCTGGGTTACCTTACCTTGGGCCAGCCCTCACCAACCTTGAGCGGTGGCGAAGCGCAGCGCATCAAGTTGGTGACCGAGCTGACCAAGGTGCGTGACGAAGTGGGCAAGCGCGGCAACAAAGCCCCGCACACCCTCTATGTGCTGGACGAACCGACCGTGGGCCTGCACATGGCCGACGTGGACAAACTCATCAGCGTGCTGCACCGTTTGGTCAATGCCGGTCACAGCGTGATCGTGATCGAGCACGACCTGGATGTGATCGCCGAAGCCGACTGGGTCATCGACCTGGGGCCTGAAGGTGGCAACGCGGGTGGCCGCATCGTGGCGGCCATGACGCCCGAGGCCTTGGTGCGTGAGGGCACTCACACAGGGGTGGCGTTGGGACCGGTGTTGGCGCGGGTCTGAGTTCGGCCCGATCGGGCCGGGTCAGTACGCTTGAGCCACACCCAAGCGCCAAAGTGAAGTGACTTCGGCCGAGCGTGCTGCATGCAGTGGGTCGCTGGGGTCCTGCGCTTTGCCATGCACAGGTTTGACGTCCATGCGGCCGAGTACCTGCAGGCCAGCACCGGCGATCCAGCTCAGCAGCGCTTCGCGTGTGCGCAGGCCCAGATGCTCGGCCAGGTCAGACAAGATCAGCCAGCCCTCGCCGCCTGCGCACAGGTGCGTGGGCAAACCGGTCAAGAAGCCCTTGAGCATTTGACTGCCTTCGTCGTAGACGGCGTGCTCCAGCAGCGTGGTCGGGCGTGCGGGCAACCAAGGGGGGTTGCAGACCACCACGGCCGCTTGGCCTTCTGGGAACAAATGGGTGTGCTGCAAGCTCACTTGGTTTTGCAGACCCAAGCGCTGCAGGTTGTCCAAGGCGCAAGCCAAAGCGCGTTCGGACATGTCGGTGCCTGTGACGTGGGTCGCGCCGCGTCGCGCCATCACAGCGGTCAAGACACCTGTGCCCACGCCGATGTCAAAAGCCACGGGGTTGGCACGAAATGCTTCGGGCAAGGGCGCATGGGCCACCAACTCCACATATTCGCCGCGCACAGGTGAGAACACGCCGTAGTGCGGATAGACGCGCAAGGCCTCGCCCATGGCGGGTACTTCTACGCCATTCTTGCGCCACTCAAACGAGCCAATGACCCCTTGCAAACTGCGCAGCGAAATCACCGAGGGTTGTCCGTCGGCTGGGCCAAATGCTTGCATGCAGGCGGCTTTGGCGTCGGGCGCACGGCGCAGGTCAATGCTGTAGTCGCCAGTCAGTTCAATCAAAACTTGGCTCAAGATTCGGGTGCGTTGTGCTTGTGCTTGTCGATGGGTGTGGAATGCAGCACCGGGCATTGTGGACGCATCTGGGGTTTGCTTTTTAGCCCGTACTTTTTTGGGTTTGTCGATGCGCCTTGTCAACGCTTGCAGCATTTGCCGTGCATTTTGAAAATCGCTGCGCCACAGTAAGCCTGTGCCCGCACAAGCCAGGCGATAGGCGGTGTCGGCCGTCATGGTGTCGTCTGCGAGCACCACCTGTTTAGGCAGCACTTGGTCGGAGCGCCAAATGGCGGAGCGTGAGGTGTCTTTTTCAGACCAAGTCAAAAGAGAATGGGCGGTCATGCGCAAGTCCAGTCAGTGGGGTGTGTATCGCGCAAAGCGCCGCGAAAAACGGTGTGGCAAAGCGGTATGTTCAGGTCAGATGTTGCAGCACATGGTGGGCCAGTTCAGCAAAACCGGCACCGCGTTCACTGGGTGTGATGTAGCGGGGTCGGTGAGTCAGTTGCGATTCAAAGCGGCGGATGTTGGCCACGCCTGCACTGAACGCAAAGTGCTCGAACATCACCTGATCATTGGTGGAGTCTCCCACATAAACCCAGCGGGCCAATTCGGTATCCAGGTCGCGTCCCCACAACGCCATGACGATCCAACGGGCACCGCTGAGTTTGTTGTGAGGCCCAAACCAGCCGTTGATGTGAATGCTGCTGACAGTGGCTGTCATCCCCATGCTTTGCATGAGGTGTACCACCTTCGCAATCGATTCAGGTGGCAGGTGTGAGAATTCGCTGTGGTCGATCGCGATGTCGGTTTCCCGGCCAGCACTGTCCTGGGCCAAAGCAGCGCCGGGCACCTCGCGCACGATGCGAGCGGCCACCTCTTGCATGCGCGTCCAATTGGCGGTGCGCACAGCAGCGCTTTGTTGGTAGATGGCTTGGGCTGTTCCATTGGCTTGGGGCAACCAGGCGGCAGCACCGTTTTCGGCGACCAGCGCATCCACGGGCCAGGACTGGGCGAACTCACGGCTCCAGCCCATGGGCCGTCCGGTGATAGGAATGACCATGAGGCCCGCATGTTTGAGCGCGGCCAGCGCCTGCAAGGCATCGGCCGTGATCGCGCCCTCGGTGGTCAAGGTGTCATCGATGTCGGTGAACACGCCCAGCCACGGCTGGGGCGGACGCGGCCAATGCGACAGGTCCAGCATCTGGCAGTGCGTCAGTCAGCCGGCGAAATGAGCCGCTGGACAATGGCTTGAGTGGTTGCGCTTTGGTTCATGGTGTAGAAGTGGATGGCGGGCACGCCGCCATTGATGAGCTGCTCGCACAGGTCAGACACCACGTCCAGGCCAAAAGCCTTGATGGAGGCGATGTCGTCTCCGTAGGCCTGCAGACGCAGCCTGATCCAGCGCGGAATCTCTGCGCCACAGGCGTCGGAAAAACGCAGCAACTGCGAGGAGCTGGTGATGGGCATGATGCCCGGCACGACGGGCACATCTACACCCAGTTTGTAGGCATCGTCCACAAAGCGGAAATAAGCGTCGCTGTTGTAGAAGTATTGGGTGATGGCCGAATTGGCACCGGCTTTGACCTTGGTGGCAAATGCCTTCAAATCGGCTTCGGGTGATTTCGCTTGCGGGTGGATCTCGGGGTATGCCGCCACTTCGATGTGGAAGTCGTCGCCGGTTTCGGCCCGAATGAAGGCCACCAGATCGCTGGCGTAATGGAACTCGCCCCCTGCGCCATAGCCGCTGGGCAAATCACCACGCAAAGCCACCAAACGCTTGACGCCCATGGCCTTGAGCGTGGCCAACTCGGCGCGCACTGAAGCCTTGGTTGCGCCAATGCAAGAGAAGTGACAAGCCGCACTCACGCCTTCGGCCTGGATCGCGCCCACAGTGGCAAAGGTGCCCTCTTGTGTGGAGCCTCCCGCGCCATAGGTGACCGAGCAAAATTCGGGCTTGAGGCTGTACAAGGCTTGACGCACACCGCGCAGCTTGTCTGCGCCTTCGGGGGTTTTGGGTGGAAAAAATTCCAGGCTGATCGGCAGTTTCAAACCAGACATCACAACACCTTCAAAAATTCAATAGTCGTTGGCCTTGGCATAGGCCTTGGCGGCCAGATCAGCCGCGTGGGCCACGCGTGTGACCTCGCGCGCAGGCAATACCGCCGCCGGGTCAGGCCAGCAGGCCTGCACAAAAAATTCACGGTTGCCGTCACCGCCCTCAATCGGGCTGTCCAGCCAGGCGGTCACTTTGAGCCCCAAGTCGGTCAATGATGTTCGAACGCGGTTTTCGATGAACGGGAAATGCGTGTCGTCTTTGACGATGCCGCCCTTGCCCACCTGACCGGGTTGCAATTCGAACTGGGGTTTGACCAGCATCAGCAATGTGCCTGTGGGCTTGAGCAAATGCACCACGCCCGGCAGAACCAAGGTCAGCGAGATGAACGACACATCGCCCACCACCAAGTCAAAACCTTCCAGCGCATCGGGGATGCGTTCGTCCCCCGGCTCCAGCTCGCGGGCGTTCACGCCTTCGATGCAGACCACACGCTCGTCTTCGCGAATGCGGGGGTGCACTTGGGCATGACCTACATCGATGCCCACCACTTCGGTTGCACCGTGCTGCAGCAAACAATCGGTGAAGCCCCCCGTGCTCTGACCCACATCGAGGCAGCGCAAGCCGTCGACCTGCAGGCCCGTGGCCTTCAAAGCCCCTTCGAGCTTGAGGCCGCCCCGCGACACATAACGCGACTCGGCATCGTCGAGCAGCTGCAAAGCAGCGCCCTCAGGCACGTCGTCGCGATTTTTCACCACCGCTCGCCAACTCCCGTCGGGCAGCTGCCACTGCACGCCCCCGGCGATCAGGCGCTGCGCCTGAGAGCGGGATGCGGCCAGGCCGCGTTCGACGAGAAGTTGGTCAATGCGCATTCGGTGAATTTCAGTAACGGTAGGTGTTGGCTTTGTAAGGGCCGTTTTTGGACACGCCGATGTAGGCGGCTTGCTCGTCGCTCAGCTCGGTCAACATGGCACCGACTTTCTTGAGGTGCAGGCGGGCCACTTTTTCATCGAGGTGTTTGGGCAACACATAGACCTTGCCGGACTCGTACTGATCTTGTTTGGTGAACAATTCGATTTGGGCGATGGTCTGGTTGGCAAACGAAGACGACATCACAAAGCTGGGGTGGCCGGTGGCGCAACCCAGGTTCACCAAACGGCCTTTGGCCAGCAGGGTGATCTTCTTGCCATCGGGGAAGATGACGTGGTCGACTTGGGGCTTGATCTCGTCCCATTGCAGCTTTTCCAGCGAAACGACGTCGATCTCATTGTCGAAGTGACCGATGTTGCAGACGATGGCTTCGTCTTTCATGGCGGCCATGTGTTCGTAGCGGATCACGTTCTTGTTGCCGGTGGCCGACACAAAGATGTCGCACTTGTCGGCGGCGTATTCCATGGTCACGACTTTGTAGCCTTCCATCGCGGCTTGCAGGGCGTTGATCGGGTCGATCTCGGTCACCCACACTTGGGCGCTCAAGGCACGCAAGGCTTGGGCAGAGCCTTTGCCCACGTCGCCGTAACCAGCCACGCAAGCGACTTTGCCCGCGATCATCACGTCGGTGGCGCGCTTGATGGAATCGACCAAAGATTCGCGGCAGCCATACAGGTTGTCGAACTTGCTCTTGGTCACCGAGTCGTTCACGTTGATGGCGCGGAACATCAGGCTGCCCTTGGCGGCCATCTCGTTCAAGCGCAACACGCCGGTGGTGGTCTCTTCGGTCACGCCGATGATGTGCGCACCTTTGCGGCTGTACCAGGTCGGGTCCACGGCCAACTTGGCCTTGATGGCGTTGAACAGGCAGGTCTCTTCTTCGCTGGTGGGATTGGCGATCAAGGACGCGTCGGTTTCGGCGCGCTTGCCCAAGTGCATGAGCAATGTAGCGTCGCCGCCGTCGTCCAGGATCATGTTGGGGCCTTCGCCTTCGGTGCCCGCTGCGCCAAAGTCAAAGATGCGGTGCGTGTAGTCCCAGTAGTCGGCCAGGGTTTCGCCCTTGATGGCGAACACGGGTGTTCCCACGGCGGCAATGGCTGCAGCGGCGTGGTCTTGCGTCGAGAAGATGTTGCAAGAGGCCCAGCGCACTTGTGCGCCCAAGGCTTGCAAGGTCTCGATCAGCACAGCCGTCTGGATGGTCATGTGCAACGAGCCGGTGATGCGTGCGCCCTTCAAGGGCTGGGCCTTGTTGAACTCTTCGCGGATGGCCATCAGGCCGGGCATTTCGGTCTCGGCGATTTTGATTTCTTTGCGGCCCCAATCGGCCAGACCGATGTCGGCGATCACGCAGTCGGCGTTGAGGGTGGAAGGCATACGTGCATTCATGAGAAAAGCTCCAAGCAATGTGAATGAGCCACACGCATGGGAAAAGCACTGAAAGGGAAAAACAGGCTCACCGCACGTCGTGTGGATGAGCGTCGTTGCTGTTGAAGTGTTCCGAGCCTCACGCCCCGCTGCCGACTTGGATGGCAAGTCAGGGGGCGCTGCAACGCTCCTCGGAAAGATGCGGATTATAGATGAGCGGCTCAGACCTGAAACTTGCAGGGGGGATAAACCCCCAAATTCATGCAAAATGATTGAAACTTCACCATGACGCAACTGGCACCAGCTCTCAATGGAAAATTTACTCATCTCAAACTGGCATTGGATAGCGGTCTCGGCTGTGCTGGTGTTGCTGTCCTGGTCTTACCTCCTTCGCTTCGTCTGGCCGGCTCTGGAACTGCAACAGCGTTTGACGCAGCTCATTCAAGACCTTCAACAAATGCTGAAAGACCACACTCCCCAGACTGTGAGCCTCTCAGAGATCGAGCGTGACATCATGACCGATCCTCGCTTTTTGCATGTCTGGCAACAGTACGCTCACACTTTGCACGCCCGCTGGATGCCAACCGATGCCGGCCCACTGGGCGAGGCGCGCGCTCGCGTCAGCCAATTATCCAAAAGCTTTTTTGCGGAGATGAGCCTGGCTTCGCATGGTGGCCATCTGGACCTCTCAGAGATTGAGCAGTTCACCCAGAGCGACCCCCGCATGGCCAGCCTTTGGCAAATCTACCAGCTGGCTCTCGAAGAAGTCCAGCAACTCGAGGCCAGTGGCCAGCACCAGTCGGGGGGCTGGCAAGCCACCGCCCCTGCGGAGCACTATTTCAGCGAACATGCGCTGGTGGACTCCCCATTGCAAACGCACTTTTACAAACATGTCCCCGGCATCCTGACGGGCGTGGGCATCATCGGCACCTTCACCGGACTGATCACGGGACTCATGAACTTTGATGTTTCCAGCCCAGAGCAAGTCCAAATGGCCTTGAGCCAATTGGTACAAACCGTAGGGCAGGCCTTTTGGATCTCAGCCATTGCCATCACCTTGGCCATGATTTTCACTTGGCTTGAAAAAGCCCTGCTCTCAGCCCGCTACCGTCAGGTTGAGACGCTGCAACAACTGCTGGATCGTTTGTTTGTGCCCAAGGGTGGTGCCGAATACATGGAGCGCCTGACTCTGGCCACGGAAATGCAAGCTGCGCTGTCTTACAAAATCCTCAGCCAGCTGCGCCTGAACGCACCCACATCTGCCCGAGTGAAAGCCTGAATGTTCTTCACGTCAGTTCAGCCGCGCAAACGGTCTCAGGACGGGGTCGAGAATCCTTTCTGGATTTCTTATTCAGACTTGATGACCGCATTGATGGTGCTTTTTTTAGTGGCCATGGTTGCGGCCTTGCTGGGCGTCACGCAAGGCGTACGAAAAATGGACCAGACGCGCCTGACACGCGATGCTGGGATAGAAACTTGCTTGGCCGATCTGCAAACCCGCATACAGCGCCCTGAATTCAAAGGGGTTCAACTGCGCGGCCAAACCCTGGACTTCGGTACATTGGCTGAATTTGGCAAAGACAGCAATGCGCTTGAGAGCCAACGCATGGAATTTTTGCGGCGCTTAGTGCCCCAAATTCTAGACACAGCCCGCAGCCCTTCCTGCCAAGCTTGGCTCAAACGGTTTGTGTTGGAAGGCTATGCCAGCCCCGAAGGTGCTTACCTTTACAACCTCAACCTCAGCTTGGAGCGATCGCAACGTGTGCTGTGCGTGCTGCTGGACGCCAAAGCACCGGACGCGCCCAGCCAGAACGACCGCAAGGCCATCAGGGAAATGTTTTTTGTGGGTGGGTCCTCGTTCAACTCGGCGATCTTGAACAATCCCGAAAAAAGCCGCCGTGTTGAATTGCGCTTGGAATTCAAGGACCTGAAAAAAACCTGCAGCCCTAAAGCGGCTGACTGCGAACCCGAAGAATCTACCCCTATCTCTTGGGACGACGACTTCAAATGCCCCGTGAGCAGTCGATGACCTTCGGTGCGCTGGCGATGGACATCGACCGCAGTCGGGCTTTTGCCAAGGGCAGACGCTGACAGAAATTCAAGATGATTTAGGCTGCAGCGTTCTGTTCTTGGGCGCAAACAGCCAACACCGCCAGAGGTGCTGTCTCGGCGCGCAACACGCGCGGCCCCAGCGAAACCGGGGTGAATCCTGCGGCCAATGCGGCGCTTTCTTCCCCTGGGCTTAGGCCGCCTTCGGGGCCGCTCAACACGGTCACTGGTGCCTGGCTGGTTTGGCGAGGTAGGGGTTGCGTGCCCTCGGACAAGGACAAGACCCAACGCTCGCCAGGCGCGGACCTTTTCAGCCATTCGGTCAGCGTCACGGCCAGGTGGATGCTGGGCACCCGGTTGCGCCCGCACTGCTCGGCCGCTGCCACGGCCACGCCCTGCCAGTGCGCCAGTTTTTTCTCGGCCCGCTCGCCTTTGAGCTTGAGCACACTGCGCTCGGCCACCAAGGGCGTGATGCTGGCCACGCCCAGCTCGGTGGCTTTTTCGACCAGCCAGTCCATGCGCTCGTTGGCGGTGATGCCGGCCAGCAGGTGCACGGCGCGGGAGGCTTCGCGTTCCACCGCGCGGTGCGCCCCCACCTCCACCTCCACATCGCTGCGGCCCATCCGGGTCACGGTGGCGTCAAACTCGCCGCCTTCACCGTTGAACAAGGTGATGACATCGCCGGGCTGCATGCGCAGCACCTGCACATGGCGGGCGGCACCCGCAGGCAAGCTGAGCGCCAGGCCTGTGGACAAAGGGGCGGGGCAAAAAAAGCGCGGCATGTTCACATGCGCCCGTAAGCAAAACCGACTTGGGGCGTGGTGCCTTCGATCTCGTCGATCAATTTGAGCAGCGGGCCCAGCTCGCGGTAGCGGTCGCAGATGCTGCGGATGTAGTGAATGAAACGCGGCGCATCGGCCAGGTACTTGGGCTTGCCATCGCGCAGGGTCAGGCGCGCAAAAATGCCGGCCACTTTGAGGTGACGCTGCAGGCCCATCCACTCCACGGCACGGTAGAACGCGCCAAAGTCGCTGTGCCAGTCTTCAAAGTCCATCAGCCCCGCTTTGCGGGCTTTTTCCCAGTAGCGGATGGTGATGTCGAGCACAAAGTCTTCGTCCCAGGTGAGGAAGGCGTCGCGCATCAGGCTGGCGATGTCGTAGCTGATGGGGCCGTAGACCGCGTCCTGGAAATCCAGCACGCCCAGCTGCGCACTGCCGCCCAAAGGCATCATCAGGTTGCGCGGCATGAAGTCGCGGTGCACATACACACTGGGCGCAGCCAGGTTGCGCTGCACGATCAGGGCAAAGGCTTTGTCGAACACCTCGCGCTGTGCGCCTTGCAGTTGCACACCCCGGTGCTGGGCCAAATACCAGTCGGGAAACAGGCTCAGTTCGCGGTGCAGCAAAGCCGCGTCATAGGGCGGCAGCACGCCGGGGCGCGACGCGAGCTGCCACTGCACCAGCGTGTCCACCGCCTGCATGTACAGGTCGTGGTTGGCCAGTGGGCGCTCGGGGTCGATGGCCGACATCATGGTGGCGTCGCCCAGATCACTCAGCAGCATGAAACCGTGGGTTTCGTGCCAATCCAACACCTCGGGGGCGTTCAGGCCCGCCGATGTCATCAAGGCGGCGATGCGCACGAAGGGCTCGGAGTTTTCCTTCTCGGGGGGTGCGTCCATGACGATTCGGCTGCCGCCGTCCCCACTGTCCACCCGCAGGTAGCGGCGAAAGCTGGCGTCGGCCGAGGCCACGCGCAAGGATTCGGTTGCAAGGCCTTGGGATGGGGCCAAAGTGGACAACCAATGGTCAAAAAGCGCCTTTCGGGCCGGATCTTTCCAGCTGACGCTGTCGGCTTGGCTTGGGTTGGTGGCTGAAATGGTGGGCTGGGTGGGGTGGCTCATGGATAATCGCATTTTACTAAGCTCGCAACAGGCGCTTTGCCCGTCGTTCTCGCGTCTTCCAACCCTGTCCCTTCGCCGTGCTCCTTTCTCCCGTCCCATGCTCAAAGCCCACAGTGGCCCATGTCCCTTTGAGGGCGGTGGTGTGGGCGGTGCTGTTTGTGGTGCACGGTGTCACGCTGGGTGGGGCTCAGGGTGAGGTGCAAGCCCAAACCCTGACGCCCACGCAGGCCGCACCCGCAGCCCCTTGGCCGGGCCTGGTCTTGCGCAGCAGTCCTCTGCTGGAAGAAGCCATCTCGCCTCGTCAGGAACAAGAGGGGGCGATCTATTTGCAAGGCCAGCGCTTGCGCGTGCGACCCGATTTGGACATGGTGATTGATGGCGAGGCCAGCATTCGCAAACCTGGCGTGAGCATCCAGGCGGGTCAACTTTTCTTTGACCAAAGCCAGGACGAGGTCGAGGCCACGGGCCAGGTGCGTCTGAGTCGACCGGGCAGTTTGTTGACCGGCCCCAAGCTCAAATTGAAGGTTGACAGTTTCCAGGGCACGCTGACGGAGCCCACTTTTGAACTTTACAAAAGCGGGGCCTATGGGCAGGCGGCGCAGATCGAGTTTGTCGATGACCAGCGTGCCATCGTGCGCGAGGCCAGCTACACCACCTGCAGGCGCACCCCCGGACCAGAATGGTTGCCGTCTTGGGTCCTCAAAGCCACCCGATTGAATCTGGACGAGGAAGAGTCGACGGTGCGGGCCGAGGGCGTGCAACTGCGCTTTCATGACGTGCCGGTACTGGGCATTCCTGCTGTCACTTTCCCGTTGACCACCGAGCGCAAGTCGGGCCTGTTGCCGCCCGTGGTGGGCATCACCACCAACAATGGGGTGGAGTTGGCCCAGCCCTACTATTTCGACATCGCCCCCAACCGCGACGCCACCGTCACCACCCACCTCATGAGCAAACGTGGTGTGGCGGTGGACACCGAATTCCGTTATTTAGAGCGCGATTACAGCGGTCAAGCCCGGCTGAACTTGATGCCCAAGGACAGCCTGCGCGACCAGGCCCGCTGGGGTTGGTCCAGCCAGCACAACGGCAGTTTCGATTCCGGTCTGGACAGCGTGGGGCGTATTGGCTTGGGCCTGAATCTGAACAGGGTCGGCGATGATAACTATTGGCGGGATTTCCCACGCTCAGGTCTGGTGCTGACCCAGCGGCTTCTTCCCTCAACAGGGGTCTTGAGTTGGAGCCGAGGCAACTTGAGCATGAGCGCTCAAGTTCAGCGCTGGCAAACCCTGCAAGACATCACTGCGCCCATCACCCCGCCCTATGACCGCGCACCCCAAATCGGACTGCGCTACGTGCAGTGGCAGGCCGATGGCCTGGATTGGTCGGTGCAGGCCGACACCACACGTTTTGAGGCCAGCTACGACCGCATCCCGCTGGACTCCTTGGCCGTGCGTCCCGTTCCGCGTAATGGCGAGCGCAGCTTTGTGCTGGCGCAAGTCAGCCGCCCCTGGATTCGCCCTTGGGGTTTTGTGACGCCCAAGCTGCAAATGCACGCTACCCGTTACCAACTCGACCAGGCGCTGAACTCGGGTGAGCGCTCGGCCAACCGGGTTTTGCCCACCATCTCATTGGATTCGGGCTTGGTTTATGAGCGCGAGACCCAGTGGTTTGGCCGGGGCGTCACGCAAACCCTCGAGCCACGCGCCTTTTATGCCCGCACACCGTTTCGAGACCAAAGCCTTTTGCCGGTCTACGACACGGGCCCCACCGATTTCAATTTGTCCACCATTTACAGCGAAAACATTTATGTCGGTCAGGATCGCTTGGTGGACAACGATGCTTTGACCCTGGGCGTGACCAGTCGGTTTTTTGATGCCAACAACGGTGCTGAAATGCTGCGTGTGGGCATTGCCCAGCGCATCCGTTTTTCTAAGCAGCAAGTGGTGCTTCCTGGCCAGAGCGCTGCCGATGCGGGCCTGAGTGATTTGTTGCTGGGCGGGGGGGTGCGCTGGGACGACCGTTGGGCGCTCGATGCCACGGTGCAGATCAACAGCCAGACCGACCGCGTCAGCCGCAGCACCTTGCAAGGCCGCTACAGCCCCAGCCCATACCGAGTATTGAATGCGGCTTATCGTTTGAACCAGGGTGTGAGTGAGCAGATCGATCTCGGATGGCAATGGCCATTGGGCGACTTGCTGGGTCGGCGCGATGCGGCGGCCGAAAGCGCCTGGACGCGCACATCCGGCCAAGGGATGGGTCCTGACCGCTGGTACAGCGTGGGCCGCCTGAACTTCAGCCTGACCGAAGGCCGCATGGTCGACAGCCTTTTGGGTCTGGAATACGATGGCGGCTGCTGGATAGGCCGCATCGCTTTCGAGCGCATCCAGAGTACTGTAAGCACCGCGACCAGCCGTTTGCTGTTCCAACTTGAATTCATTGGGCTGGCCCGTGTCGGGGCCAGCCCACTCAATGCCCTGCGCAACAACATTCCCCGATACCAGAACTTGCGAGATTCCACCGTTGAACCGAGCCGCTTCCAGCACTATGAATAAACACCTGTTTCCTGTTCGTGCCTTGTGGGCCGCCTGCGCCTCTGTCTGCCTGTCCGCGGCGTGGCTGCCGCTGAATGCCTCTGCCCAAGGCCCGGCCCCCGCAACTGAGCGCACTGCGGTGATTCGTTCGGCCGATTTCATCGTCGCTGTGGTCAATTCCGAACCCGTGACCAACAAAGAGGTGCAAACCCTGGGCCAACGCCTGCAGCGTGAAGCACAGGCGCAAGGCCGCCCGCTCGATGCCTCCGAGGCCAAGAAGCTGGCGTTGGAGCAACTCATCAACGACAAGGCTCAGATCCAGCAAGCCCGTGACGCGGGCATCGTGATCGACAATGAAGCTCTGGATCAGGCCGAGGCCAACTTGGCCAGCAACAACCAGCTCACGCGCGAAGCCTTGCGCCAGCGTTTGCAGCAAGACGGCGTGTCCCTGAGCACCTTTCGCGAACAGCTGCGTAACCAGTTGCTGCTGACCCGCGTGCGCGAGCGCGAGGTCGAAGCGCGCATTCGCATCAGCGACATCGAGGTCGAGCAGTTTTTGCAAGAGCAACTTAGGGCCCAAGCCGCACGCGCCCCGGCCGATCTGAATCTGGCCATGATCCTGATCGCCGTGCCCGAGAACAGCACAGCAGAACAAATCAGGCCGTTGGAGGCCCAAGCGCGTGATGTGGCCCGTCGCGCACGCAGTGGCGAAAATTTTGCCGAGTTGGCGAAGACGTTCTCGCAAACGGCCGACCGAGGGGCCAATGGTGGGGCGTTTGGTTTACGCCCGGCCGACCGTTACCCCGATCTGTTTGTGCAGGCTGTTGCGGCATTGCCTGTGGGGGGTGTGTCTGAGGTGTTTCGCTCGGGTGCGGGTTTTCATGTGCTCAAAGTCCTGGAGCGCCAGCAGGCACCCGCCACCTTGATGGTCACCCAAACTCGTGCGCGGCACATCTTGCTGCGCCTGAGTCCACAACTGACCCAGGCTCAGGCGCTGGCGCAGCTGAGCGCCTTGCGTCAAGACATCGTCGCGGGCAAGGCCGATTTTGCGCAAGCAGCCAAACGTCTTTCGCAAGACGGCAGCGCGGTTGAGGGTGGCGATCTGGGCTGGGCCAGCCCGGGCATGTTCGTGCCAGAGTTCGAGCAGACCATGAACCGCCTGCGCCCCGGTCAGGTGGCCGAGCCGCTGGTCTCGCGCTTCGGGGTACACCTGATCGAGGTGACCGATCGGCGTGATGCCCCCATGAGCGATGCCGAGCAACGCACACTGGCTCGCAATGTTTTGCGTGAGAAGAAACTCGACGAAGCCTATGTGACCTGGGCCGAAGATGTCCGCGGCCGCGCCTACGTCGAGATGCGCGAACCTGTCCAATGAAGCACATCGCCCGAAAACGCTTTGGCCAGCACTTCCTGACGGATGGCGGCATCATCGATGCCATCGTGGACGCCATCGCCCCGGTCGCCGGTCAGCCCATGGTCGAAATCGGCCCCGGTCTGGCAGCGCTCACGCAGCCCCTGGTCGAACGCCTGGGGCATCTGACGGTGATTGAGCTCGACCGTGATTTGGCCGTGCGCTTGCGCGAACACCCGCAGCTGTCGGTGGTCGAGTCGGATGTGCTCAAAGTTGACTTTAGGGCGCTGGCGGCGCAAATGCTGGACAAGGCCTCGGCGCCCCCATTGAGCAAAATCCGGGTGGTTGGCAATCTGCCCTACAACATTTCCACGCCCATCTTGTTCCATTTGCTGGAGCAGGTCGACGTGATCGAAGACCAGCACTTCATGCTGCAAAAAGAAGTGATTGACCGCATGGTGGCCCAGCCTTCTACTTCGGACTACAGCCGCCTGTCGGTCATGCTGCAGTGGCGTTATGACATGGCCAATGTGCTGTTTGTACCGCCCGAGAGTTTTGATCCACCCCCGCGTGTGGACAGCGCCGTGGTGCGCATGGTGCCCTTGGCCCAGCCGCCTGCAGTCAATGTCAAAACCCTTGAAACCCTGGTGCAGGTGGCCTTTAGCCAGCGCCGTAAGATTTTGCGCAACACCTTGGGCAAGTGGCTCGATGAAAAGGCTTTTGCCGGACAGTTTGATTTACAGCGCCGCGCTGAAGAGGTGCCCGTAGCTGAGTTCGTGGCTTTGGCCCAGGTCGTCTGAAGCGCCGGGCGGGGCTGAGCGTCAAAGAAAAAGCCCGTCTTGCGTACGGGCTTTTTCATGGGAGACGCTTGAGCGGCTACACGAAGTTCATGCGGCTGCGAGCCAATACCCTGCGTTGAATGGGCTGCTCATGCGCAGCGCCAAGGGCGAGACGTCCACCAATTTGTCCGTGGGCATTTTTTCGCCGTCTTCGATCGAATCGGCCATCACGGCGTCCTCGGTTTGTGCCTCTATCGCCCGTCCTGCTTGGCTGTTTTGCGCAGAACGGGCTACAGAAAAGAATAGAAGCATCGGAAGGGTATCTTCCGGTCCCCCCAGTAATCGGCCGTATCACGGAAGATGTCCAACAATTGCTCGCGGGCTTCCTTGTCAAACTTCGCGTGGGCTGGGATTTGTTCCAGCACCACCATAAAGCCCGGCTGAGGGCCCGATTTGTGCAGCGGGTCGGTCATGCAGTCGTACAAGGCGTCGAAATTCTTGCCAAAGTGAGAGGGCAACGTAAATTGAGCGCCAATCAGGTCCAACACGTCTTGTTTGCTCTGGGCTTGCGCCAAGTTGGCATACAAAAAATGGTGCCCCAAACCTTGGGCGGCTTCTTGCAAGTCGCTCACGCGGTACGCGCGAATCGACTGCACGATGTTGGACCGCACGCCCTTCAGGGGCGTATCGTGGTCCGTGCGAATCAGCATGTCCATCTCCGTGGTCTCTCTTTAAAGCTAAAAAATCAGGTTTTCTCGACAATCAGGCGAAAACTCGCGTAATGGTCTTCGGTGTAATAACAGGCTTTCGGGCGTGTGGGCTCTTGGCCCCCGCAGACGATGCGGCGGGGGCCTCGGTTCCGTGCCCCAGGTGTCCTGACGGTGTATTCGCGGTAGTAACCCCGCGCATGGCGGGGCAACAAACGCTCGCGGTTACCAAAAACCGTACCGTCCTTATCGTAAGGAAATGGCCCTCCTTGGAGGATCAACTGGAAAGTTTTTTGGCCTTCGCGGGGCATCTCCGAGACCAACATGCTTGGCTGGGATTGCACCTCTTGAGAGGAACGCGCTTGTACCATGTGGGTGCAAGCCATCAAAATAAAACCCATCAGCAGGACGAACCAGCGGTGACGGGCCACGGCTTGTTGTGCCACCCTCATTTGAATACACCTTTCAGGAGCATCCGGGTTTACCCGAAAACTCGAAGGCGCTAGTGTGTATCAAGTGCGATAAAAATGCAAGTGATTGCTCGGAAAATAGGCAAAGACTATTTGTTCCTTTTAGTGCATGTGAGTGCACACACCTACTGAGAGGTTCAACGAGCCGCATTGGCATCGGCCACGGTGAGTGCCGTCATGTTCACAATTCGGCGTACCGTGGTGCTGGGCGTCAAAATGTGTACCGGTTTGGCTGCACCCAGCAAGACCGGTCCGACGGCGATGTTGCCGCCCGCCGCTGTTTTGAGCAGGTTGTAGGCGATATTGGCCGCGTCGATGTTGGGCAGGACCAACAAATTGGCATCTCCCACCAAGGTGCTGTTGGGCATGAGGCTCTGGCGCGCCGCGGCATCGAGTGCAACGTCACCGTGCATTTCCCCATCAACTTCCAGCCAAGGCGCGTTTTGGCGCAGCAGGTCCAGCACATCGCGCATTTTCACGGCGCTGGGCTGGTCGGATGAACCAAAGTTGGAGTGTGAGAGCAGTGCTGCCTTGGGCTCGATGCCAAAACGGCGCATTTCTTCAGCCGCCATGATGGTGAATTCGGCCAGTTGTTGGGCGGTCGGATCGTAATTGACATGGGTGTCCACCATGAACACTTGACGGCCCGGGAGCATCAAGCCGTTCATGCAAGCGAAGGTGTTCACGCCTTTGCGCTTGCCCACGACTTGGTCGATGTAGTTCAGGTGCATGGGGTTGGTGCCCCAAGTGCCGCAAATCATGCCGTCCACGTCGCCTTTGTGCAGCAGCATGGCACCTATGAGCGACAACCGGCGACGCATCTCGATTTTGGCAATTTGTTCTGTCACACCCTTGCGCTCGGTCATGCGGTGGTAGGTCTGCCAGAAATCGCGGTAACGGTGGTCGTCTTCCACGTTCACGATGTCGTAATCCAGCTCTTCTTTCAGGCGCAGGCCGAATTTTTCGATGCGCTCGGCAATCACAGCCGGGCGGCCAATCAGGGTGGGGCGGGCAATGCCTTCGTCTACCACGATCTGGGCGGCGCGAAGCACGCGCTCTTCTTCACCTTCGCTGTAGGCGATGCGTTTGTTCAGGGCGCGTTTGGCAGCCGTGAAAATGGGCTTCATCATGGTGCCGGAGGCGTACACAAAGCTTTGCAGGCGTTCGCGGTAAGCGTCCATGTCTGTGATGGGGCGAGAGGCCACGCCCGAGTCGAATGCCGCCTTGGCCACAGCAGGGGCGATCTTCATCATCAAGCGAGGGTCAAACGGCTTAGGGATCAGGTATTCCGGGCCAAATGCCAGCGGTTCACCCACATAAGCGGCGGCTACAACTTCGCTTTGCTCGGCTTGCGCCAACTCGGCAATCGCATGCACAGCTGCAATTTCCATCTCCAGCGTGATGGTGGTCGCGCCGCAGTCGAGTGCACCCCGGAAGATGTAGGGAAAGCACAGGACGTTGTTGACCTGGTTGGGGTAGTCAGTGCGGCCCGTGGCCATGATGGCGTCGTCGCGCACGGCCTTGACGTCTTCGGGGTTGATTTCGGGGTTGGGATTGGCCAGCGCAAAAATCAGCGGTTTGGCGGCCATGGACTGGACCATGTCCTGCTTGAGCACACCGCCTGCCGACAGGCCCAGAAACACGTCCGCCCCGGCGATCACTTCGCGCAAGGTGCGGTGCTCGGTTTTTTGCACGAACTGGATCTTGTCTTCGTCCATCAGCTCGGTGCGGCCCTCGTAGACCACGCCCGCCAGGTCGGTGACCCAGATGTTTTCACGCGGGATGCCCAGCTTGACCAGCAAACCCAGGCAAGCCAAGGCCGCTGCGCCAGCACCCGAGGTGACCAGTTTGATCTTTTTCGGGTCTTTACCGACGATTTTGAGGCCGTTCAGGATGGCTGCGCCCACCACGATGGCGGTGCCGTGCTGGTCGTCGTGAAAGACCGGGATCTTCATGCGCTCGCGCAGCTTGCGCTCGATGTAGAAGCAGTCAGGCGCTTTGATGTCTTCGAGGTTGATGCCGCCAAAAGTGGGCTCCAACGACGCGATGATCTCGACCAGTTTTTCGGGGTCTTTCTCGTTGATCTCGATGTCGAACACGTCGATGCCCGAGAACTTCTTGAACAAGACGCCCTTGCCTTCCATGACCGGCTTGCTGGCCAGCGGGCCAATGTCGCCCAGGCCCAGCACGGCCGTTCCGTTGGTCACCACGCCGACCAAGTTGCCGCGGCTGGTGTACTTGAAGGCGTTGGCCGGGTCTTTGACGATTTCTTCGCAAGGCGCGGCCACGCCGGGGGAATAAGCCAAGGCCAGGTCGTGCTGGTTGACCAGTTGCTTGGTGGGGGCAATGGCAATTTTGCCGGGGGTGGGGAACTCGTGGTATTCGAGTGCAGCTTTGCGCAGCTGGGTGCGTTTTTCTTCGGCGTGGACCTTGTTGGTCATTGTTTTGGCTCCGTTGTAGGGATGTGCTGTCAGGGCTGCCGGGATTCAGCGGCTTGGATGCATGGCAAGGAGTTTGTCAATGCGCAAGGCGACAGTCTGCAGGTATTTTCATTGTAGACCCCTGATTCAATGGTTCGAGTCCGGGTAATGCCCCTCGCAAGTGACTTGGCTTTTGACTTTTGCGCAAAAGTCAAACGAATCAGCGCAGATGTTTCCAGGCTTTGTGCCGCAAGGCCTCGGTCAGGCAGGTCGAACGCGACCCGGCCAACACTTGGCAAGTGGCCTCGGCTTGCAAAAAGCCAGGTTTTTCTACCGCCAGATAAAAGCCGCAGCGCCCGCTTTGCACCATGTCTTTGGCGGCCTGGGCGTAGCCCATGACGGCGTTGAACTTGCCGCAGGGCTCGCGCGGCTGCGTGATGCGCAAAATCACGCTGCCAAAGTCCAGGCGGTCGCCAATGAACAGATCGTGTTCGAGCAGGCCTTGCAAGCTCAGGTTTTCGCCCAAGTAGCCTGGAGCTAAGGCTTCTTCAAACATCGTTGCACCCTGCTTTTGGCGCTGTGCTTGCCACCACGGCAGATGTTCCGAAGGCAAGGCGTACACCGCTTTGCTCATGCCGCCATGCACCGACAAATCAGCCTGCTCGTCACCCGCCAAGCCCAGGACACCGACCTCAATGGGCCCGGAGACGGCGGTTTTGCCGATGGCCGACACCAGTTTGCGCCCACCCACCATCAGGGGGCGAACCCGACCGGTCTGTATGGACAGCAGCGTGCCCGACAGACTGGGCGGCGAATGAGGCTGCATGGGGGTGCTTCAGCCCCGCATCAAGGCTTCGATCTCGTCGGCCTTGACCGGCGCACCGCGTGTGATCAGCTCACACCCGGTGGCGGTCACGATGGCATCGTCCTCGATGCGGATGCCAATGTTGTGGAACTTTTCGGGCACACCGGGGGCAGGGCGCACGTACAGGCCCGGCTCGATGGTCAGCACCATGCCTGGCTGAAGGATGCGGCTGGGGCGGTCTTTGATGAGCTCGCCGCTCAGCGGGTCCTTGCGTTCACTGACCTGACCCACCTGCGAGGGCTCGACATAGCTGCCGCAGTCGTGCACATCCATGCCCAGCCAGTGGCCGGTGCGGTGCATGTAAAACTGGAAATAGCTGCGGTTGGCGATCACGTCTTGCGCGTTGCCCACCTTGTTTTTGTCGAGCAGGCCCACGTCGAGCAAGCCCTGCGCCAGCACGGCCACGGTGGCTTCATGCGGGTCCACAAAACGGGCGCCCGCCTTGGTGGCGGCCACGGCGGCGTCTTGTGATGCCAGCACCAGGTCGTACAAAGCGCGTTGCGGTCCGGTGAAGGTGCCGTTGGCCGGGAAGGTGCGGGTGATGTCGCTGGCGTAGCCGTCCAGTTCACAACCGGCGTCGATCAGCACCAAGTCGCCGTTTTGGATCAAGGCCGTATCGGCGCGGTAATGCAGCACGCAGGCGTTGGCACCGCCCGCCACGATGGAGCCGTAAGCCGGGTACTGCGAGCCGTGCTGGCGAAACTCGTGCAGCAACTCGGCGTCCAGGTGGTATTCACGCACCTCTTGGCCCGCACGCAGCATGGCCGCGCTGCGCTGCATGGCACGGATGTGGGCGCGGGCGCTGATGGCACTGGCACGGCGCATGATGTCTTGCTCGTGTGCGTCTTTCACAAGGCGCATTTCGTCCAGCAGGCTGCACAGATCGCGCTGCTGCTCGGGGCACAAAGCGCCGTAGCGCACCCGCGCACGCACCGATTGGAGCCAGCCATTCACCAGACTTTCGAGACCGGTGTGGATGGCAAAGGGGTACCAAACGGTGCTGCGGTTTTCCAGCAGCTTCGGCATGTGCGCGGCCATCTCACCGATCGGCAATGCCCGGTTCACACCCAAAGCAGCGGGTGCGGCGTCTGGCCCCAAGCGGATGCCGTCCCAGATTTCGCGCTCCAGGTCTTTGGGCTGGCAAAACAGCGTGCACTCGCCATCGGCGGTGATCACCAAACTGGCGTGCGGCTCGGTGAACCCGGTCAGGTAATAAAAGTAACTGTCGTGCCTGTACAGGTAATCGCTGTCCCGGTTGCGCTGTCGCTCGGGCGCGGTGGGGATGATGGCGATCCCGCCAGCACCCAATTGGGCAGCCAGGCGGGCACGGCGTTGGGCGTAGAGTGGGGTGGTATCGGTCATTTGCAGAGCAGTCCCTTAAGAAGATGCCATTATGTTCGTTCCCCTTTAATGGCGAATGTCCACAGAGTCACACGGGTGCCTGATCAGGCGCCGCTGTCATTGAGCTGGGCCAGCCGATGTGGTGTGCCCACATCGGTCCAATCGCCCGCGTACACCTCGCCCGACACCTGGCCCCGGTCCATGGCCGCACGCAGCAAAGGCGCCAGGGCCAGCGCCACGCCATCTGGGTTGCCAGGGGGCAAGCCACAGCCTGCAAAAAAAGTCTTTTTGTAAAGTGCGATGGTGCTGAAGGTGAACGCGCAGCCGGGGCTGCCTTTGGGCAGGTTGAGCACCTGTCTTGCGGCCGACAGGCCAAAGTCACCGCCCGTGTTGTGCGCGGGGTTGGGCACCAGCCACAGGTGGGCCCGCGCATCGCTGGCGGCAAAACGCTGCAGGGCCTCTGGCTTGAACACAAAGTCGGGGGCAAACACGTCACCTGCCACGACCCAGAACACCTCATCGAGCTGAGGCAAAGCCCGCACAATGCCGCCCGCGGTTTCCAGCGCCCGGCCAAAATCCCGGCCTTCGTGCGAATAACGAATGTGCACATCGGGCAGGCCAGTCCAGTGGGCTTGGTCACCCAAGAGGGCCGGAATCTGCTCGCCCAGCCAAGCGGTGTTGACCAGTTGTTGCACAAAGCCGCCACGGGCCAGAGCCTGCATGGGCCACAACATGAGTGGCTGGCCGCGCACAGGCAGCAGGGGCTTGGGGGTCTGGTCGGTGAGAGGGCGCATGCGCTCGCCGCGTCCGGCGGCCAGCACCATGGCTTGGGCGAGCGGCCTGGCGCTGACCGAATGCGGTTGTAAAGTGGGCGTAGATGAAGTTGGCATCCCTGAATGGTGCCACGGCTGCAGGCGCTCTCGGGACAGCCCCAGTCAAATGCCACGTCCTAAACTTCGCCGTGTTGGCCTTGTGCAGTGCATCTGCCAGGCCCCTCTTCAGGAGACAGAGCCCATGACACGCCCCCACATCAGCGTCATCACCGCCGCACAAAACGCTTCTCAGCGCATGGCCGATCGCCAGACACCTTTTGTGATGAACGACTGGTACGTGGCCGCTTTTGGCGAAGAGATCAAGGACCAGCTGCTGGCCCGCACCCTGTTGGGCCGCCGTCTGGTGTTTTACCGCGCCAGCGACGGCCGCGTGGTGGCCCTGGAAGACCGTTGCCCCCACCGCTCCATGCCGCTGTCAGCGGGCAAGTTGGAGCAAGACACCATCGTGTGCGGCTACCACGGTCTGCGCTTCAACACCGAGGGCGATTGCATCGAGGTGCCCTCTCAGTCGACTTGCCCGCCCAATATGGGCATCCGGGTCTACCGCACCATCGAACGCGGTGCGGTGGTTTGGATCTGGATGGGTGATGCCAACCAGGCTGACGAGTCCAAACTGCCCGCGCAGGACTGGATGACCGACGCCCAGTGGGAGCGCTCACAAGGTCATTTGAGTTTGCAGGCCAACTACGTTCGGCTGCATGAAAACCTGCTGGACCTGACGCATTTGAGCTTTCTGCATGCCAAGAGCTTTGGCACACCCGACTACGCCAAGGCCGCATTCGAAAGCGTCATCGGGGATGGCCAATTTGCCTTGCTGCGCAACGTGGTCCCCACGACCTTGCCGCCCGTGTGGGGCATCCCGACCGGTTTGACAGGCCAGGGCCAGGCGGCCCGCATCGTGCGCTCGGAGTTCCGCAGTCTGGGCCTGCACGAGGTGTCGGTCACTTTTTACGACTGCCACCTGCCCGAAACTACACGCCCGCAGTTTCGCATCCGCACCGCCCACATGCCCACCCCTGAGACGGCCACCAGCACGCATTACTTCATCGTGCACGGGCGAGACTTTGCGCAAGGCGATGCGCAGACCACCCGGTTCATGCACGACCAGTTGTTTGTGGCTTTTCAGGAAGATGTGGACGGCTTGGCTCTGCAGGAGCTGGCACTGGCCGGTACCCCGGCCGAGGATTTGTACGAATTTTCGGTGGCCGCCGACGCGCCTGCGGTCGCCATGCGCCGCTACGTGTTGGCGCGGCAGCAAAAAGAAGCCAAGGCCTGAGCGAACCCCACTGCTCAGCGCAAAGCGTCCATGGCCTCGCCCATGACGATGGGGCGTGTGGGGGTCCAGTCCGCGTTGAACTGCATCACGCCCTTGGGGAACAGCATCACCACGGTGGAGCCGAGCAGAAAGCGACCCATTTCCTCGCCTTGCGCCAAGGTGATGCTGCCCATCTCATAAGTCCATTCGCGCACCGTCCCGGGGCGCGGCGGGTTCACCACGCCGTGCCACACGGTGGCCATGCTGCCCACAATGGTGGCGCCCACCAGCACCATCACAAAGGGGCCTTGTTCGCCTTCAAACACACACACCACCCGCTCATTGCGGGCAAACAGGCCTGGCACACCACGAGCCGTGGTCGGGTTGACCGAGAACAAATCACCCGGCACGTAAATCATGCGCGTCAGGCGCCCCGCACAAGGCATGTGGATGCGGTGGTAGTCGCGGGGGCTGAGGTAGAGCGTGGCAAATTCACCGTCTTGAAACTGCGCTGCCAGCGCCGCGTCGCCGCCTACCAAGGCGCGGGTGCTGTAGCCGTGCCCCTTGGCCTGAAACACCTGGTCGCCTGCAATCGGGCCGCATTGGCTGATGGCGCCGTCCACCGGGCTGACAAAGGCCGCGGCCGCCAAAGGGCGGGCACCGCCGCGCAGGGGGCGGGTGAAGAACTCGTTGAAGCTCTTGTAGCTGGCCGTGTCGGGGTTGGCGGCTTCGGCCATGTTCACGTTGTAGCGCTTCACAAACCAGTTGATGATGCCGGTGGTCGCGCCGCCCCACTGGCTGCCCGCGACCCAGCCCGCAAAGACGGTCAGGGCTTGTTTGGGGATCAGGTGCTGCGGCAAGACCGCCAAGCGGTCAGAAAAGGAAGGGGAACTGGACATGAAGGGGCCGCAGGTGCGGTTCAGAAGAAGGCCCTGATTTTATCGGTCACCTGCCAACCTGCTCCGGCATGCCGTCAAGGGCACAATCCGGGTATGAACACCCCACTGCTTTCGGTCGAACATCTGGTCAAACGCTACGGCGACACCACGGTGGTCAACGACCTGTCTTTCCACATCAACCCCGGCGAATGCCTGGGCGTCATCGGCCCCAACGGCGCGGGCAAAACCACCACACTGCGCATGTGCCTGGGACTCTCGCAGCCCGATGGCGGTGAAATCCGGTATTTCAACGGTTTGCAAATGCCGCATGATGCGCTGGCCATCAAGGCCCGCTTGGGCGTGGTGGCGCAAATGGACACGCTGGACCCGGACTTCACCGCCGAAGAAAACTTGCTGGTGTTCGGCCGTTACTTTGGCCTGCCCGACGCCGTGATCCGCGAACGCATTCCGCAGCTGCTGGAGTTTGGGGCGCTGAGCCACAAAGCCAAAGCCAAGCCCGGCGAGTTGTCGGGTGGCATGAAGCGGCGGTTGAGCCTGTCGCGCGCCCTCATCAACCAGCCGCAACTGCTGATGCTGGACGAGCCCACCACCGGCCTGGACCCGCAGGCGCGCCACCTGATGTGGGAGCGCCTGCAGCTGTTGTTGCTAGAAGGTAAATCCATTTTGCTCACTACCCACTTCATGGACGAGGCCGAACGCCTGTGCGGTCGCCTCTTGGTGCTGGACCAGGGCCGCAAGATCGCCGAAGGCAAACCCCGCGATTTGATCGCCCAGCACCTGGAGCCCGAAGTGGTGGAAGTGTTTGGCCAAGGCGCAGTGGCGCTGGCACAAGAAGCGGGCTTGAAAGCCCTGGCGGGCCGGGTGGAGGTCAGCGGTGAAACGGTCTTCTTCTACACGCACGACAGCCGGGCCCTGATGGCGGCCCTGCAAGCCTGGCCCACGCTGCGAACCCTCCACCGCCCTTCCAATCTGGAAGACCTGTTCCTGAAGTTGACCGGACGCCAGATCCGTGAGGAGGGTTGAATATGAGCCAAATTCAAAACAACATCTGGGCCGCGCCCCGCCTGTCCATGCGCTGGTGGCCGGTGTTCTTGCGCAACTGGTTGGTCTGGAAAAAGCTGGCCATCCCCAGCTTGGTGGGCAACATTGCCGAGCCACTCATGTGGCTGGTGGCCTTTGGCTATGGCATGGGCGCGCTCATCGGGCAGGTCGAGATGGGCGGCGAGAAGGTGCCCTACATCCTGTTTTTGGCCAGCGGCAGCATCTGCATGAGCGCCATGAACGCGGCGACCTTTGAGGCCTTGTACTCGGCGTTTTCGCGCATGCATGTACAAAAAACCTGGGACGGCATCATGAACGCTCCGGTGCGGCTGGACGATGTGGTGCTGGCCGAAATGCTGTGGGCCGCGTTCAAGGCGCTTTTCAGCGTCACGGCCATCATGCTGGTGATGCTCGCTTTGGGCATCAGCCACAGCTGGAAACTCTTGGTCGCTTGGCCCGTGCTGCTGGGTGTGGGCATCACCTTCAGCTGCATGGCGCTCATCTTCAATGCGCTGGCCAAGGGCTACGACTTTTTCACTTACTACTTCACCCTGTTCCTCACACCGATGATGTTCCTCTCGGGCATCTTTTTCCCGCGTGAGCAACTGCCCGCGTTTGTGCGCCTGATCGCCGACTGGTTGCCGCTGTCGGTGGCCGTCGACTTGGTGCGCCCCATGTTCATGGACCGCTGGCCAGACGAGCCCGTGCGCCTGGTGGGGGTGCTGGCAGCGTTTGCGGGGGTGTCGTTTTGGATTGCCTTGGCCTTGACGCGCAAGCGGTTCAGGAGTTGATGGCGGGTGAAGCCACCAAGCAGGTGGATGGTTCAGAAAAAGGATGTCGCCAAGTGGGTCAGGTGAACTTTCCATGCCGACCCATGCCCTCTGAAAAACGAGAGGATCCGGACAAGGTCTCGCCACTTTGGATCGTCGCCAACCCATGCTTGATCTCATTGGCGATGGCGCTGGCTTCGTCCAAGTCCCATTGCTCCATCACGGACATTCGGTCGTTGCGCAGGGCGTTTTGGGGAAAGGCCGTGATCTTTTTCGCCCAGGCCAAAGCGTTCTCCAGTGCCGTCCCGTCATCGACCACCGCGTTGACGAGCCCGATCGCCAGTGCCTCTTGGGCTTCAACCGGGCGCCCGGTCAGGATCAGCTCCAAAGCACGACCCTGCCCGATGATGCGCGGAAGGCGGATCGTTCCGAGGTCGACCAGCGGTACCCCAAAGCGGCGGTTGAAGATGCCCAGAAAAGCGGACCGACCGACAATGCGCAAATCGCACCAGAGGGCCAATTCCATTCCGCCAGCGACTGCGGGGCCCTCTATGGCAGCAATCACAGGTTTTCTCAGCCTCAGGCGAGTGGGCCCCATGGGTGCAAATTCTCCCTCTGGGTTGACCGGTTTGCGTTCTCCTGCAGCCAGTGCCTTGAGATCGGCGCCTGCACAGAAAGCGCCGCCCGCGCCAGTGAGGATGGCGACGTCTGCTTCGTCTTGGGCATCAAAGGATTTGAACGCGGCCAGCAAATCCTTGGCGGTTGGCAGATCCACGGCATTGCGATGCTGAGGTCTTTCGATGGTGACCACTGCCACCCGATTCTGAATGGATATGGATACGGTCTCGCTCATTTGCGTTTTCCTTTCTCTGTGATGGGTGACATAGCAGATGCACCATTGTCACCAATAAGAACAGCTGAATCACAGATTTTCAGAGGACATGGGCTGTGTTGGTGACCTCGCCGCAGACCATGGCCTTGCTGGCCATCGGTTGGGCAAGACATTGAGCGCTGTTCGGCAATGCCCTGCCAACGGCCAGGGACCTTGATGTGCAGAGTCTCCAAGCTTTGCCAGGCGATCCATGCGATTAGGGGTCAGCACCAGAGAAGTCAAGCTTGTCAACGTTTGCTCCCGCTGCAAAGCAAAACCTCAAGCTTCATGAATCAGCTAAGCGCTCAACCCACTCGATCTGCCCAGGCAAACACCGCGTCTCCAAATCGTAGTGCGCCACCGCAAACGCCCGCGCCTGCGCCCCCAGCCGTGACCGCTCAGCCGGGTCTTGGCACAGCGCAATCACCTGCTGCGCCAGCGCCGCGGGATCAAAGAAGTCCACCAGCTGCCCGGTCTCGCTGTGGCGGATGGCTTCGCGCACCGGGGCGGTGTCGCTGGCCACGATGGCGCATCCGGCGCTCATGGCTTCGAGCAGGCTCCAGCTGAGCACAAAGGGGTAGGTCAGGTACACATGCACCGTGGACACCTGCAGCACGCGCAAGAAGTCGGCATAAGGCACCTTGCCCACAAAGTGCACGCGTGACAGGTCAATGCTGTCTTTGACCTCGTTCAGGAAGATTTCGCGCCAGTTTTGCGCTTGGCCGTCGGGGCCAGGCGGCGGTGCGGCGCCGTAGCTGACCTCGTTGCCGCCAATCATGACCACGCGGGCTTGGGGGCGCGCTTTCAGGATGGTGGGCAGCGCCCGCATGAACTGGTGGTAGCCTCGGTAGGGCTCCAGGTTGCGGTTGACGAAGGTGATGACTTCGTCGCTGTGGCCCAGCTCCAGCGAACCTTGTGGGTTTTGGACGCGGATGCGTGCCGAGGCATCGGGCTTGACCAGGTCGGTGCGAATACCGTCGTGGATGACGGCGATGCGCGACGCAAACGGCTCAGGAAACAGCGAAGCCTGCCAGTGCGTGGGCGAGAGGCCCGCGTGCGCGCGTGGAAAGTGCAGCTCGTAGTTGGCATTTTTCATTTGCAGGCGACAGGCATTGTCGGCGTCGGCTTGGCGGAACTCCGGGTCAAAGCCCGCATCGGCGCCCTGAGCCTGGTAGAAAAACTCGCAATAAATGCCCAGTCGTGCCTGGGGCCAAACGTGGTGCAAAAACAGGCTTTCGCCCCAGCCTGGGTGGGCGACGATCACGTCGGGCACAAAACCCTGTTCGCGCAGTTTCAGCGCAGCGTGCCAGGCGGCTTCGCCGCGCAGGGTTTTGACTTCCAGATCAGCCAGCCAGCGGTGCGTGCCTTGGCCCGGGCGGCCCGCGACGGCATAACGCACCAGAGCCACACCGGGCATGGGCGGGCAGGCGTTGATGTGCAGCGCCACCACACGGTGGCCTTGGCGTGCCAGGGCGGGGGCCAGGTGCTTGAATTGGCCAGGAAAGTTTTGGTGGACAAAAAGGATGTTCATGGGGCTCGAATCCGGGCTGAATCATCGCATGCCGGCGGGCCTGCAGGGGCCGTGTCAGGGGGGCGTGTTTCGGCCCCGTTAAGATGGCTGTTGAACCCCTCAATTCCGTTCTTTACCCCGTTTTCAAGGAAAAAACATGAGCATCCAAACCGTAGGCATCATTGGCGCAGGCACCATGGGCAATGGCATTGCACAGGCGTGCGCCGTCTCTGGCATCCACGTCGTGATGGTGGACATTTCTGACGCGGCCGTGGCCAAAGGCTTGGCCACGGTGGCGGGCAGCCTGGACCGTTTGGTCAAGAAAGAAAAAATCAGCGAAGCCGACAAGGCCGCTGCACTGGCCCGCATCCAGGGCTTCAGCAATTACGACGACCTCAAAAGCGCCCAGCTGGTCATCGAAGCCGCGACCGAAAACCAGGATCTGAAAGTCAAGATCCTGAAGCAGCTCGATGGCATGCTGGCGCCCCATGTGATCATCGCGTCCAACACCTCGTCGATCTCGATCACCCAGCTGGCCGCCGCCACGCAGCGTGCGGACCGCTTCATCGGCATGCACTTCTTCAACCCCGTGCCCATGATGGCGCTGGTGGAAATCATCCGTGGCCTGCAGACCAGCGACGCCACGCACGACGCGGTGCACGACATGGCCCTGGCGCTGGGCAAGACGCCCATCACCGTGAAGAACGCCCCCGGCTTTGTGGTCAACCGCATCTTGGTGCCCATGATCAACGAAGCCTTCTTTGTGCTGGGCGAAGGCCTGGCCGAAGCCGAAGCCATTGACGCGGGCATGAAGCTCGGCTGCAACCAGCCGATTGGCCCGCTGGCGCTGGCCGACATGATTGGCCTGGATGTGTGCCTGGCCGTGATGGAGGTCTACCTCAAGGAATTCGGCGACAGCAAATACCGCCCCAGCCCACTGCTCAAAGAAATGGTGGCTGCGGGGCGTTTGGGGCGCAAGACGGGGCAGGGCGTTTACAAATACTGAGCTTGTTGCGCGCAGAAGGTGAAAGAGCCAAACCGGTTGCTTGGCGTCCATGCGAAAAAGAGCCAACAAACCCGGTGAGGCCCGTGGGTGCTGTTTGCAATACGGTCTGCGCGCGATCAGTTGCGCTGTAAATCGGCCACGCGCAGAAACAACGCCGATGAAAGAGGTGTTTGTGAAAATTCAGCCTGTTGTGCTTGATCTTCTTCCACGGCAGTGGCGTGGCTTGTCGGGGTGAGATTCAAACGGTCGTCGGTCCGAGTATTCTTCAGCAGTCGTAGTTGCGCTGTAGGCGCGGGGATGGGACGCGTCGTCACACGGCCTTCCAATATGTCAGACCAATCTGTCCCCAGAAATTGAGCAACCCGTTGAGCCGCTTTGTTCCTCAGGCCAGGGGTGTAAAAAAGGGTGTCTTTACCCGTCTCAAGTTCGTAGAGCTGCCAAATCGTGATGCAGGCTTTCGAAGCGACCACAAAAGCTTCAACACCTTGCTGAATGCGCAAACGCCGCAGCACACGACCAAAGCGATCGTTCGTGTCTATATTTTGATCACCAATAAATCTCTCCAGGTTTTTGTTGGCCTGCAGCAAATGACGTTTCATGTGCAGGGACTTCACCTGTTTGAGCACCTTGGATCGACCACTCTCAATCGGTATCTCAACCGTCGGTTTGTCCTCTTCGTTCGCTACGGTGGCGAGCTGGAAATGGGATTTGATGTGGAGCGTCATGGTGTTAGAAGTTGAAATTTGCGAAAAATTTTTACAAAAGACAAATTTGATGATTTAAATTTTATTGTTATTTTTTTATTTGTAAACTGCCCAAATGGATAAAAAGTATAAATATTGTAATTACAAGGCTACCGTGATTGCGATCAATTTTGACAACGGGTGTCATTCGCGAAAATCCAAGAACGGGGGTGCTCTGGTGCTGGCTTGCCTCTAATTCCAGTCAGGTGAGACGGCGAGGTTTGCCAGACTGTCACCCTTGTGAACGGCAGGCGAGGACTCCAGCTCTAGCATTCCAATCATGAACACCACCCCCCACCCCGAAGGTCAGATCGACTGCAGCGTTCACGGTGCAGTCCTGCAAATTAGCATCAACCGAACTGCCAAGCGCAATGGTTTTACGCCCAAGATGTTCCGCGAGCTGGGCGAGGCTTACACCCGGCTCGACGACGACCCCGCCCTGCGCGTGGGTGTGCTGTGTGCAGCGGGCGCGCACTTCACGGCCGGGCTCGATTTGCCCACCATGGCGCCGCTGATGCAACGCGGTGAAAAGGCCGTGCCGCTGGGCTTGGTGGACCCGCTGAACCTGGGCATGGAAGGCTACCGTCGTCGTGTCAAACCCATGGTGGCGGCAGTGCAGGGCATCACCTACACACTGGGCATCGAGCTGATGCTGGCGGCCGACATCGTGGTCGCAGCCGACGACTGCCGCTTCTCGCAGCTGGAGGTGCAGCGCGGCATCATGGCCACGGGCGGGGCCACGCTGCGCATGGCCGAGCGGGCAGGCATGGGCAATGCACTCTTGCATTTGCTCACGGCCGATGTGTTTGACAGCGCCGAAGCGCTGCGCCTGAACTTTGTGCAAAAGGTGATGCCTGCGGCGGGGCTGCTGGCCGAGGCCATGCGCATCGCCGAGTTGATCGCAGCGCAAGCACCGCTGGCGGTGGTGGCCACACGGCAAAACGTGCTCAAAGCTCTGGAGCAAGGACCTTTGGTGGCCATGCACGATTTTCTACCCGTGCAGCAGCGCTTGTCGCGCAGCGATGATGCGGCAGAGGGCGTGCGCTCTTTTGTCGAAAAACGCGCCGCCCGCTTCACCGGGCAATGACGTGATGCGCCTGACGGCTGCGCGTCAGGGTTTGGTTTCAGGCGGTTCACCCCGCGCCTGAAGTTCGCGCCGCAGATCGGCCACGTCCTGGCGCAGGTGCCTGATCTCGCGCATCAGGTCTTTTTCAATCTGGCGCTCTTCGTCTTCGACTTCTTTCTCGACAAAGATGGCCGACAGCGAAGCGGTCACCAGCGACAGGACTGCAAGCCCCAGCAGCACCACAACCACTGAAAAAGCGCGTGAGGTGCGGGTGGACGGCACCACATCGCCAAAGCCCACGGTCGCAGCAGTGGTGAAAGCCAGCCACAGGCCGTCTGACAAGGTTTCGATGCCCGGGTCAATCAGCCAAAAACCCCACCGCCAAGCCCCAGGATGGCCAGGGCCAACAAGAGCGAATAGACAAGACCCTGTCGGATCAGGCGGTTAAGGCGTTTGGGAGCTTGTCGCATCCTGTGATTTTCCACCATAGCGTCTGTGTGCTCCACCCCGCGCTGACGCCAATCTGCGCTGCGCCACAATCGGTACATGATCGACACCCACGACACGCGCCACCCTTATGCCGAACTCACACCTGACCGGGTGATGGACGCCTTGCAGGACTTGGGCCTGTGGCCCGATGGCCGTTTGCTGGCGCTCAGTTCTTACGAAAACCGTGTCTACCGTGCGCACCTGGACGAGTCGGTCCAGGACAGCTCGGCGGTGGTGCTCAAGTTTTACCGGCCTGGCCGCTGGAGCCGAGAACAGATTCAGGAAGAACACGACTTTGCCGCCGAATTGCTGGCGGCCGAAGTGCCGGTGGTGCCACCCATGGTGCTCAATGGCCAGACTTTGCACCAAAGCGCTGGGTTTGATTTTTCGGTCAGCCCCTTGCGTGGCGGCCGCACGCCCGAGCTCGATGACTTGGAGGTGCTCGAATGGATTGGCCGTTTTCTGGCCCGCATCCACACGGTGGGCGCAGCCAAGCCGTTTGTGCACCGCCCCACACTCGATGTGCAGACCTTTGCGCTCGAGCCTGCCGAGTGGTTGCAAACACACCAGATGATTCCGCTGGAAGTGGAGCGCGAATGGCGCGAGGCTTTTGCCGCGGCGCTGGCCTTGGTGAAAGAAAAAATGGCGCAGGGCGCAGCTGACCGCCGCCTGATTCGCCTGCATGGCGACTGCCACCCCGGCAATATTTTGTGGACACCTGCTGAACTGCCGGGTGGTGGCCCGCACTTTGTGGATTTGGACGATGCCCGCATGGGCCCAGCGGTGCAAGACCTGTGGATGTTGCTGTCGGGCGACCGGGCCCAGCGAACGCAGCAACTGTCGGCTTTGCTCGACGGTTACGAGCAGGTGCGCGACTTTGACCGCTCAGAACTGCACCTGATCGAGCCCCTGCGCACCCTGCGTTTGATCCATTACAGCGCCTGGCTGGCCCGGCGTTGGGAAGACCCGATCTTCCCGGTCAACTTCCCGTGGTTTGGCACGCCGGACTATTGGCGCGGCCAAGTGCTGATGCTGCAAGAGCAGATCGAGCAAATGCAGGAAGCGCCCTTGGTGGTGTGATCGCTCAAGCTGAGCGTCGGCCAGGGTGGATGCCCAAGCCCATCGCGCAGCCAATCAGTGCGGGTTGCTCGGCGCGGATCACGTAGGTCGGGATGCGCTTCATGTAGTTCTCAAAGCGGCCCTTGGCTTCAAACGCGGCGCGAAAACCCGACTGTGCAAAGTAGTCGCCCAAGCGGCCAATCACGCCGCCGCCGATGTAAATGCCGCCGCGTGCACCCAGGGTCACGGCCAGGTTGGCCGCCGCATTGCCCAGCAAGCGGCACATGCGGTCCAGCGCTTCTTCGCAGGCCACATCACTGGCCGCCAAACCGCGCTCGGACACTTGCGCGGCCGTCAAGGGTTCTGCGTCTGTGCCGTTGAGTTCGCAGATGGCGCGGTACAAATTCTCCAGACCCATGCCCGAGATGGCACGCTCGGCCGACACATGCGGGTAGCTGCGCCACAGGATGCGCAAGATGTCCGCTTCGCGCTCGCAAGTGGGGGCCAGGCTGACGTGGCCCCCTTCGCCCGCAATCGGCACCCAGTCGCCTCGGCGTGAGCGCACCAAGGACGACACGCCAAGACCCGTGCCGGGGCCGATCAGGCCTTTGGGGGCATGGGGCACAGGCTCGCCCGAGCCGATTTGTTCGAGGTCGCTGTCGCTCAAAGCCGGTGCGGCCATGGCCATGGCTTCCCAGTCGTTGAGCATCAGCAGGCTGTTCAGGCCCAGTTGCTGGCGCGTGGCTTCGATGGAGAACTGCCAATGGTTGTTGGTCATCTTCAGCACATCGCCGTCGATGGGGTTGGCGATCGCGATGCAGGCCTCGCGCACGGCCGGTTGTCCGGCCTGGCTCAAATAGGCGTGGGCTGCGGCAGCCAGGTCCGGGTATTGACCGGTGGGCAGGGTGATTTCTTGCGTGATGGGCGTGCCATCGCCATGCACCAGGGCAAAACGGGAGTTGGTGCCGCCGATGTCGCCCAAAAGGCGTGGCGCGTTGGCTGCGGTGGTGGGGTTCATGTGGGCCATGGGGGTGTGGGCGGTTAGGGTATCAGGGCATGGGTTTGAGGTGCGTCAGCAAGTTACCCATGCGTTTCAAGTTCAGTTGCCGCTGGCCATGGGCAAGCGCACCCGCACGCACAGGCCGGGGTGGGCATCGGTCAGTTCGACTTGGCCTGCATGGCGCTCCACGATTTCCTTGACGATGGCCAGGCCCAGGCCGCAGCCGTTGCCCGCATCGGTGGCCCGCACGAAGCGCTCAAACACGCGGTCCTTGTCGCCAGCCGGAATGCCCGGGCCGTTGTCGATCACCTCCAGCAAGGCCATGGGTGTGCTCAGGTGCTCAAGCGTCACCGGGGCGGGCAACACGCGCACCGTGACCTGGCTGCCCGCGCCCGCGTAATGCAGGGCGTTGTCGATCAGGTTGGTCAGGGCCTCGCGGATCAAGAGCTCATTGGCATGTACCCACACCGCTTGGGTGGTCAGTTCGTCCATGCCCAAGTCGATGTGCGCTTTCAGGGCGCGGGGCACCCATTCAGCGGTCAGGGTCTGGGCCATGCGGTGCAGGTCAAAGCGCTGGCGGTCTTGCGCCATGACCGATTCGGGCTCGGCGCGGGCCAGTGTCAGCAGTTGGTTGACCAGGTGGGCGCTGCGCGTGGCGCTGTCGTGTACGCGCTGCAATCGGGCACGCAGCTCAGGGTCGGTGGTCGATTGCAGGGCAATTTCGGTCTGGCTTTTGAGGCCTGCCAAGGGCGTGCGCAGCTGGTGGGCCGCATCGCCGATGAAGCGCTTTTGTGTGGCCACGGTGTTTTGCACCGCCGACAGCAAGGTGTTGATGGCGGTGGCCAGTGACCACAGCTCGCGCGGGGCCGAGGCCAATTGCAAAGGGGCCAGGTCGGTCGGCGCACGGCCTTCGACTTGCTGGCGCAGCCGGGCCAGCGGCGACAGGCCGGCGCGGATGCCCAGCCACACGATCACCGTCAAAAGCAAAATCAAAATCGACATGGGCAGCAGCATGTCCACCAAAATGCGCTGCGCCAGCTCTTCCCGGTTGGCGCTGCTGCGGGCGACCTGCACCAGCATGGTTTGGGGCGCCGAGCCGTCTTCGCCAAAGCGCAGGTACAGGGCCACCAGGCGCAAGGGCTGGCCCGAGGCGGCATGCCGCGCACCCCGATCGTGCTCGGGCATGGTGCCGTCGTAGAAATAAGGTTTGTTCAGCAGCGGCTCGGCCTTGGCACCCGATCCTGAAAACGCTTGCGGCGGCGGCAAAGCCTGGTTGCCCAAAATGAACTGGCCGGGCGGCGAGCTGACCATGTACAGCTGGCGGTCCGAGGGGTCGGCTTCGAGCACGTCTTGCGCGGCGCGGGGAAAGTCGATCAGCAAGCCATTGCCAATCGGCTTGAGCTGCCGCGCCAGCGAACGGCTGGCCTGCAGCAAGCTGTCGTCCACCGCTTGGTTGGCATAACCGGCTGCGAACTTGTAGCTGCCCACACCGCCGGCCACCCACAACACCATTTGTGGCAGCAAGACCCACAGCAGAAGTTGGCGGGCCAGCGAGACACCGGCTTGCCCAGGGCTTGTGGGG
The DNA here is from genome assembly GCA_027486495.1 of Comamonadaceae bacterium. GTDB lineage: Bacteria > Pseudomonadota > Gammaproteobacteria > Burkholderiales > Burkholderiaceae_C > Limnohabitans_A. The sequence goes on from JAIXOZ010000031.1 coordinate 34,942, forward strand.
ATGATCGCTCGAGGCATGGGCGGCTCAGGCCTCGGCTTCCATCAGGTAGCCCAAGCCCCGCACGGTGCGGATCACCAAGCGAGCATCTTCAAGCTTGCGGCGCAGGCGGTGGATGTACACCTCGATCGAGTTGCCGCCCCCGGTCTCGCCGCCTTCGGCGCTCCAGGCCTGCGTGATTTGTTCTTTGGTGACCACTTTGCCTTGCTGGCTCACCAGCAGGTCCAGCAGCGTCCATTCCCGGCCGCTCAGCTCCAGTGCATCGCCAGCCACCAAGGCCCGCCGTGAGGCTGCATCCAGGCTCAGCCGTCCCAAGAGGGCCGAAGTACTGGCCGGTTGGCTGCGGCGCAGCAAGGCTTGCAAACGGGCCACCAGCTCGGGAAAGTCAAAAGGCTTGGTCACGTAATCGTCGGCCCCGGCTTGCAGCCCGGCCACGCGGTCGTCCAGCGCGTCTCGGGCCGTCAAAAGCAGCACTGGCAAAGCCGGTTGGGTCTGGCGCACATGCTTGAGCACCGACAGCCCGTCCAGCATGGGCAAGCCGATGTCCAGGACCGCGATGTCAAAACTTTGTTTGCTCAGCAAATAGTCGGCCACGGCGCCATTGGGCGCGTGTTCCACCTCAAAACCGGCGCCGCCCAACTGGGTGGTCAGGGCGTCGGCCAGCATCGCATCGTCTTCGGCAAGCAGCAGTTTCATGCCCGAAGCTTAATGGATTGTTGATGTAAAGACGATATGCGCCAAGATCTGGGCTCAGGGTTTAACCTAGTTTTAATAAATTAACAAAATATTAATATTTGGCCGTCGAGGTTACTGCAGGCCGATCCGCCACCTCGCACATCAACACCTGGCCATGGTTGGCCGCAAACGGGAGACTCTCATGAAAACATCCAAATTGTTCCAGCTGTCGATCTTGGCTACAGCCGCTGTGCTGTCCGTGGCAGCGCACGCCGGTGAGGTCGAGGTGCTGCACTACTGGACCAGTGGTGGTGAAGCCAAATCGGCCGCTGCC